>JAQTNJ010000142.1:3478-8097 GCA_028713955.1 Syntrophorhabdaceae bacterium | reverse complement strand
CACATTCTTATTGAGGTGATCCCGTGAACGTTAAACCGGGAACCCACATCGCCATTACGGTGGACATGGATCCCTTAAGAGAAACGATCGACGTTAAAAACTCCATGGTCCATGATGTTGCGGGGGAAAAGATTATAGTAGCACAGACAGACCCCCCTATTCTGAAAAGTTACCTGAACAGGATTGTCTACATAACCTACCTCGGGAAAGAAGAGGGCAGACCTTTAAGGTATGGTTTTCCGGCGAGGGCGCTGGAGTTTGTAAAAGACTATAAGCTGAGTTCCTCGGAAACGACACAGGCAATAGTTCTAACGCAGGAAGCCGACGCCGCGCCCTATAACCTGAGAATGTTCTACCGGTTGGAGCCGCCGAGCAACAGCGGTCTCGATATCTATATTGACGGGGAGAGGGCCGGCATCCTTGACATTTCCATCGGCGGCGCGAGCTTCAGTCATAAAAGAAACACCCCCTTCCAGACCAACTCGACCATCGGGATCATATTGAGCATTGACGGAGCAGAAACCAGGATCGACGCACAGGTATTGAGGGTAAGGGAACCGGAGAGCAACAGGCTTAAAAAAAGTCTCGAGCTCGTATCGGTATCCTTCCTGAATATGCCCGGCAGCACAAAGAACACGCTGAGTAGAAAGATCAGGGACATTGAGCGAAAGATGCGGTTTGAGAACAAGTTCTATTAAGAACAGTAGATCGTAGACAGTATATCGTATATAGAAACTGCAAGAGAACCCGTATAAAAGCAGTCGATAGCGAATAGTGAATAGTGAGAGGCAAAAGAAACCACCGAACGCATTATCCTTGTATAGTATTTCCCGGTATCCGGCATAGCGCCCGACACCGATGCCCCTTGAAATATCCGGGAATACGGTCCTCCCGCCTTTATTTCGAGCCGTAGCATATTGTAATGCTTTGCGGTTTACTATCTACTATTCACTATCGACTATCGACTGCCTTTTTTGTTCCACGTGAAACATTTCCGGGGAAAATGCAACGGGGCAGTAATTATTTAAGGTAATTTCGCGCCTTACGGGAAAGACCTTCAATCTGGTTCGCTGTCCCCTCACGCTCTTCCGGCGCAGTTTGCCTGATGATTTTTCCGGGAGTTCCCATGACCAGCGAATTAGGGGGTATAAAGGCGCCGGCAACCACAAGACTTCCGGCACCAACAATGGAGCCGCTGGAAACGATAGCGCCTTCAAGAACAATGGCCCCAATCCCTATAAGGGTGTTGGAGTAAATGTGTGCCCCATGGACAATGGAGCCATGACTGACAAGAACTTCTTCCTCGATCCGGACGGGATGACCTTCGGGTGATTCAATAAGAGAATGATCTAACACTGCGGAACGCCTTCCGATATAAATATCGGCGCTGTCAGCCCTCAGAACAGCCATAGGCCAGATGCTCGCACCTTCTTCGATGACGACATCCCCTATGACACGGGCAGAGATATCGATAAAGACACTGCGGTGGATACGGGGATTTTTGCCCTCATAGCCGGTAATGTATTTGTTTGAATCCATACAGTCTCCCTGGTCCGTGGAGCATCCCGTACCCACTTTGTGGGTACGGGGCCCGTGAACTCGCTATAAAAAAGTAGGTCCAATAGGCCTTATAAGACTTATATTTTTTTCGCTCTGAGCCGGCCTTCTCGCCGAACGCCCAACGCCGAACGGTTTCTTTGCGGTTCCGATATACGATATACGAACTACGATATACGATTTACCATGAGCCGCTTTATCGCTCACCGTATTCATCTATGTACCGTTCAATATATTCGGTCACCTTTTCATTGGGCAGGTACACGCCAAAATGTCCTTCGCAGAGGATATCGGCCCTGAGGGCAAGGAGAATTTCCATGGATTTCTGCCAATGAGAGATGTTCGCGCCGAACTCTGCAAGGAAAGGGCCGTGGATGTCCTGACCAAAGAGGACCCTTTTCCCGCCGGTATCAACGTAGGCGGAGATAGAGCCGGGGGTGTGGCCGGGGGTGTGGAGACAGACGACCTCGCTGTCGGAGAAGCTGAGTCGGTCCTCCTTTCCGGCAAGCTTCACGTCCACGCCAAGAGGGGCAAAGTTGACGCCGTACCAGTATGCCGCCGTCATCCTGTTGTCGCCCCTTTCAACGACAGCGGCGTCAAGCTCATGCATGACAATCCGCGAGCCGTAACGCTTTTTGAAAACATGTGCTCCGCCGACATGGTCTATGTGGCAATGAGTGAGTATGATTGTTGTGATCTTTCCGGGATCGAGTCCCAGACTTATAATGTTGCCGATGATGCCTTCGGCGCCGGTCCCTGCGCCGGTATCAACGAGAATCAATTCACCGAGGTCAATGAGATATACCGAACAGTCCCTGGGGTCGCTGATATCCGAGCTGCCGACGATATATACGCCTTTAATGATCTCTTCAGGACCCATGTGTACCACTCTTGTAGATTATCTTATCCCGGATTTTTCATTAGGATGATCATCAGTGCCGGGCTCTTCCCCGCAAACACGCTCATTCCGCTCCAGCGGCTGCAGTTATCGGGGCTCACGTCGCCCCCTCTTCGAGCAAAGCCCGAAGAGACTTCCCTTCTCGCCCACGGTGTGGGCTGGTTTGTGTCGCTCGCGTTCATTGGGTTTGTTGAGTTTACTCTTGGCTCTCCGCTCTCTGCTGCCTTTCTCTCACAACGGTTTGCTACAGGACATCTCCACACAAGAGCTAATGAATTGTCCGGGCTTATATGCTAAGCAAGAACAGTCTAATGTCCTGAGGTTTTTTTATCAAGCCTTTTTATCGCCTGCTGCAGGCAATTTCGGCTGCAGGAGGATAATGCCGGCCTTGACACCTCCCCGCCCGGCATTGTATTATCAAGAAGAAAAAGGAGGAACGCACATGAAGATAAAATGGTACGGCCACGCATCATTTAAGATAACGACGGAAAAGGGGGTAAGGATTATTCTTGACCCTTATCAGTCAGGGGCCTTCGGGGGTGCCATGGGCTACGGGAAGATCACGGATGAGGCGGATATCGTCCTTACGAGTCATGACCACGAAGACCACAATTACACAAAGGACATCCAGGGCAGGTTCAAGCATATCAACAAGGCGGGTGCATATGAAGAGAAAGGGGTAAAGATACGGGTCATCCCGTCATATCACGATACCTCCGGGGGGAAAGAAAGGGGACAGAACCTGATCTTTATCATCGAGGCAGACGGGCTGGCCGTAGGGCACATGGGGGATCTCGGTCACGTCCTTGAAAAGGACGCGCTGAAACAGATCGGCAAGGTTGACGTACTTCTTTTGCCCGTGGGAGGCTTCTTTACTATCGATGCAAAGGAGGCAACGAAGGTAATGAACGACCTGTCTCCCCTTGTGACGATACCGATGCACTACAAAACAGAAAAATGCGACCTCCCGATCGCGGGCATTGAAGAATTTACCGGGGACAAAAAGACGGTCAAGGCAGCAGGCAGTACCGAGGTGGAGATCACGAAGGCAAACCTCCCGAAATCACAGGAGATAGTTTTACTGCAGTACGCCCTGTAGCGTCTTTGTGCGGGGGCCGGAGAATGATGAAAAAACTGTTTTCAAAGGAAGATATAGAGGGCGCGGTCAAGAGGCTCGCCTCATTGATAGAGAAGGATTTCGAAGGTGAAGACATTGTCTTTGTCTGTCTCTTGAAGGGTTCCTTCATGTTCACCTCTGACCTGGTGCGCTGCATCGGAAACCCGTCCAGAGTGGATTTCATGCGGGTATCGTCCTATGGGAATGCGATGAAGTCAAGGGGAGAGATATCGGTTACAAAGGACCTGGAAGAAGATATTAAGGACAGGAACGTGGTGATCGTGGAAGATATCATAGATTCAGGACTTACGTTAAAATCGGTACGCGAGATACTTAAGAAACGGGAGCCGAAAACACTGAAGATCTGCGCACTTGTTGACAAAAGGGCCCGGAGGGAAGTAGAGATAGAGGGCGATTACATCGGCTTTACAATCGACGACGGCTTCATCGTGGGGTATGGGATAGATTATGCGGAGCTGTACAGGAACTATCCGGAGATATACGTCGTTGAAGAAAACAAGGAAACGGGATAGTTCTTCGCTGGCAGCCCATGGCCCATAGTAACAACAGCCGGCTATTCACAATATTTGTGGATAAAATGTCTTTAGCAATAAAAACACTACTATACTCAGCACTTATCCTCTTGGTCGCCACGGGCGTGTCTGCGTTCCGGAATGAGCCGGACGGGTATAACGGGATTGTTTGGGGGACGGATATCTCGGCCTTGAAGGGTATGAAGGAGATAGGCGTCAGGCCCGGTTCGCCGGACACAAAAATATATGTTAGGGAAGAGGATACACTGCATTTTGGCAGTGTCGACCTGAAAGGCATTGAGTACGAATTCCTCAAGGGGAAATTCCGGTCGGTAACCCTGAAGGTAAAGGACCTTGCCCACTACGTGGCCCTCAAAAGGGAGGTCTTTGAGCGGTTTGGTCATGGCCGGGAACTGAACCCCCTTGCTGAGCGGTATTTCTGGGATGGTGCGACCTCGAAGGTGTATCTTATATCGGCATTTGACATTTCCTGAGACGATGCCTACGGGGAGGG
>JAQTNJ010000142.1:0-3378 GCA_028713955.1 Syntrophorhabdaceae bacterium | reverse complement strand
ACAAATATCCCATGGAATAGTTTATAATAAGGCTACAGGCCATCGCGAGGACCACGCAAGCGAGGACAAAAAAACTACGGAGGTATCTATGGCACGCAAAGCACAGGCCGCCAATAACCTTGTGTCGCGGGATGACTGTGTTCTCATTATCATCGACGTTCAGGAGAAACTGATGCCCGTTATCTCAGAAAGGCAAGGGGTTACACAGAACGTCATACGACTTGCGCGTTTTGCCAATATGGCAGGAATCCCGGTTGTGATCACCGAGCAGGAGAAACTCGGGTCAACGCTTCCTGAGGTCAAACAGGAACTTGTTGCCACCAGGCCCGTGTCCAAGGTGCACTTTAACTGTTTCTCCTGTAAGGAGTTTCAGGACGAGGTGTCAAGGATAGGCCGGCACACGTTAATCCTTACCGGTGTAGAGGCCCATATCTGTGTATTGCAAACAGCCCTGCACGGGCTGGGCAAGTACGAGGTACATGTTGTGGGTGATGCCGTTTCATCGCGTGCCCCCGACAACCGGAAAACAGCCCTGGAACGCATGCAGCAGTGCGGTGCAACGATAACCTCGACAGAGATGTTCATATACGAGATATTGCAGAAGGCGGGGACCGACGAGTTCAGGGCAACCCTGCCACTCGTGAAGTAGACAGCAAATAGCTGATAGCTCATAGCAACAGCAAGAACCGGGTAGGCAATAAGCAGTATGCACGCAAATCCTTTACTGCCTACTTCCTACTTCTTACTTTACGTAGAAATAGCGTATCCCGGATACATCATTTACATTCTTTGAGGGTGCCGCGTGAGCGCGGCATGAGGAATTGTTTAGTTTTTGCTGTCAGCCATGAGCTGGTTTTAATTGTGTGTCTGCTTTGGAAGGGTTAGCGTTTACTGCTTTACGTATACGAGATCTGTAGGAGAGAAGCTTGTCCCTTTTTTCGGCTTGGCCCAGCTTGCATCGACACCGAAGAGCTCAACAACCTCAAGCTCGCCCTTAAAGTTTCCCTTTTGTCTTCCAAGGGGGACCTTCGTTTTGGAGTCCAGTATCTGTTCGCCAGGTGAATAAACCTCAAGAACGCCGCCTTTTTCGAGGCCGGATAACCTTCCGGCATTCAGGTACACCTTGCCTTCCTCAATGGATGCGATACGGGCATGCCAGTCAAGAGTGAGAACGGCCTTGAGGAGGTCGTCGGCGATCATCTCTAAGGTCAGATCGATCGACTTCATTTTTGCCTTCTCCGAGCTCATATCGCCCCCCTCACGTGACAGGAAGACGGGGTTCCTTCCGGAGAGCTGCTTCAATATGGTTCCCGTATCTGTATTGTAAACATCGATGGACAGCTTGGACATGGCAAAAGATGTTTCCTGCTGTTGTTTGCCCTCGATCTTTGACGTACTGGTATATACATCGGAAAGGGTTGCCTTGAGGACTGCAACGACTCCAAAGACCTCGTTGAGCACCTTCAGGCTTGCAGGATCTGTGAGAACGCCCTGTATGTTCGTTGTATTGGGATCGATGCAGATGATAGTGCCGGTGTTCTCAAGTCGCGATATAAGACGTTTTGTTGCCAACTCACCGAGATGTTCTTCCTTGTAGTTCGTCGTGTCGCTTACCGGCAGAACGATGACCTTTCTTTTCATCTTTGGTGAGGGGTAATTAAAGTTGACCATGGCAAGGCCAGGCATGAAACCCATACCAAGGGGGAGAGATCCCATCTGCATGGGATATACCATCTGTGGCGCAATCCCTTTCTTTTTCAACTCCTCCTCGAGCTTGGCGAGTCTCTTCTCCATCTCATCCCGGTCCTTTTTCGAAGCTGTTCCTCCCGAGAGGAGACCTTCACCCATACCGGGGGAGTACTGGTCTTTCCTTACCCAGACATATTCAGGCTCGTAAGGGGTGAGCATATATCTTCTGTTCCTCGCATAGATGTATTCAACCCCATCGATGACCTTTATGTCACCCGGTTTCTGGTCACCTGCTTCCGCTGCATCCACCTTTTCACCCTTTGTTTGTGCAGATTTAGTGGTTGTGGTTGTAGTTTTAGTATCTTCTTTCTTTTTTGTAAATGGCAGGTAACTGCACGACACGAGTGTAAGCGCAAGAAAAAGAATGATATATTTTCGCATTCCGGTAATTATAAGTCAGAAAGGTTTGCAAAGTCAAATTGTATGGAAGAAAATCAGCACTCAAACCCCTTTTTTTAAAAGCGGCAGGGTAAAATGAAAGACACTCCCTTTGCCAAGCGTGCTCTCAACCCAGATTTTCCCTCCGTGCGCTTCGACAATGGATTTTACAATAAAAAGGCCGAGGCCTGATCCGTCTTCCTTTTTTCCGAAACTCCCCCTCCTGTATTTTTCAAAGATATAGAGGATTTCATCTGCGGGAATGCCTACGCCTTTATCGCTGACCGATGTAACGATAAAATCCCCATCCCTTCCGGCGCTTATCAAAACAGGGGAATCTTCATTTGAAAACTTCATTGCGTTGACAACGAGGTTTACAACAACCCTTTCAACATAGGACCTGTCGGCAAAGACAGGCGGGAGATCATCCGTCGACGCGAGGCTCACCCTCGGACCGTATAGCTGGACGATATCCCTTAAGACCTCCTTAATATCCATGGTTGCCCGTGCAAGTTCGAGCTTGCCGGACTCGATCCTGGAGATGTTCAGATAATTTTCAACGAGGTGGTAGATCTTTGAGGTATTGTCCTGAACGTTGGCGATCTTTTCCCGTAACGGTCCCTCGAGGTGTCCGTATTTTTCCTTCAGGATTCTGTTCAGAAAGCCGGTCACCGGCACCAGGAACGACTTGATATCGTGGGCGATCGATGAGATAAAATCAGCCTTGAACTCTTCGATCTTCTTTTCTTTTGAAATGTCCTGAAAAAGAAGCACCTGGCCGGTTTCCTCGCTTTCAAGGGTGTAAGGCGATATATGTATGTTTAGATATAAAGGCGAGGAAGGACCTTCGAAGATCAATTCCAGACTTGTGGCCTGCTGGTCCGGTATTATATCGAGGTTTCCAAAGATTGTTTTATAATGCCTGCCTATCGTTTGATGCCTGTCAATGCCGGTTATAGCCTCCGCAGCCCTGTTGAAATAGGTCATAACGCCCCTCTCGTCCAGCGTTACAATCCCGTCATCCATTGTCTCGAGGATCGTGAGAAGCCTTTTCCTTTCATACTTTATGATTTTTGATTTTTCCTCGAGCTCACTGTTGATAGCCTTCATCGACTCGATGTTCTCGCCGATGGTCTTCTCCCGTGCTGCAATAGATTCGACCATCTTATTCATCGATGACGCTATGAGCTTGAACTCCTTGACCGATAGACCCGTAACATCGACACGGGACTTCGTGTGTCCTTTCTCTAT
>JAQTNJ010000141.1 GCA_028713955.1 Syntrophorhabdaceae bacterium | reverse complement strand
TACCTGCAAAGAAGGTCGTGAAGTTCTCAGCCGGAAAGAAGCTGAAAACGAAAGTCGCAAAGTAACAAAAAAGGATACCTATCCGTTACAGAAAAAGACCACCCTCAGGTGGTCTTTTTCTTAGCGGAGTCGGCCTTCAAGCTCCCGCTATCAGCCATAAGGGATAATCTATGACAATTGACATTCAAGATGTGGCCCTGTTTGTTTTTGCTTTTCTCGAAACTTTGACTATCTTTTATCCAGTGCTTTGCTCCATTGATCGAGCTGGTCCTTGTAATCTTCGGCTAACTGAGTGTCATCACCTTCAATTACAATGGTGATGATCTTGTCTCCGGTCACAATACTGTTCACAACCTTCTGGTCTGTTTCGTCAACTGCTTCGCCGAAGATGGTGTGCTTGTTGTCCAGCCACGGAGTTGGAACGTGGGTGATAAAGAATTGACTTCCGTTTGTGTTCGGTCCCGCATTCGCCATTGAGAGCTTTCCGGGCTTATCATGTTTTAATCCCGGCGAAAACTCATCTTTGAACCGGTACCCGGGACCACCTGTGCCTGTGCCCAACGGGCAGCCGCCCTGGATCATGAAATCCGGTATTACCCTGTGGAACTTCAGGTTGTTGTAGAACCCCCTTTTCGACAGGTTCACGAAGTTCAATACGGTAAGCGGCGCCTTATCGGGAAAGAGCTTCAATCGTATGTCGCCCTTGTTCGTTTTGATCGTGGCCGTCAACGAAGGGTATGATGCGGATGCCATGAGAGTATTTAAAACCAAAAACGATAAAATTGAAAGGATAAAAATCAGTTTTTTCATTATACTCAGCCAGAAAAGAGATCCGTCACCTTCCTCACCAGGGAGGAGAGTGACGGGTCGCGTGCTCCCATGACAAGAACACAATCACCCGGTCTCGCGTCGACCTTCAGCCTGTTCAGCAGCTCATCGCGGTCCTTTACCGCCTGTGCGTTGAATGATACGGGACCGAGCCCCTCTATGATATCTTCCGAGCAAATATCTCTTTGCGCGGTGCCCCCCGCATAATAGATCGGCAAAAGATAGAGCGAATCGTCCTGCCGGAAGATGGTTCGCATGGTCGCGATATATTCATCCTTCAGAAACCGTGTCGGACCAAACCCGTGCGGTTGGTATACTGCAATGATGCGGTCGGAAAGACCCCGTGCGGCATTCACTGCAGCCGCTATCTTCGCCGGATTGTGGGCAAAATCATCGACCACATACACGTTCTGTTTGGTCCCGGTTACCGCAAAGCGCCGCGCCACTCCTTCGAAATTTCTTACCGCATCAGCAAGAGCGGGCCCCTCACAACCAAAATGTTCGCAGACGCAAAGCGCCGCGCGGAGGTTTTCGAGATTGTGCCCTCCCGGAAGGGGCAGGTGGTATTCAATACCGTTGCGAAAAAGCTTGACCGAGGTCGCCAACGGTTCTTCATCATCCGGTCGCCACGAGGCGGAATTGTTCCGGCCAAAGCCCACTGTTGCCGGCAGCGCAGCAAGGATCGGATCGTCGGAGTTTACAGCGGTCCACGTCGATTGCGAAAGAAGTCTTTCAAAAAACCCTTTTATCTCGTCAATATCTTTGTGGTCTTTTGATATATTGAGCACAACGGCACACTCGGGAAAATATTTAATCAGCGTTCCATCGCTCTCGTCGGCCTCAACGACTAAGAGATCGGAGCCGCCGCTGAAGGCATTGCCGATCAGCCCCTGTCTTTCGAGCCGGCGCAAGGGCGCGCCGCTTACAAGGGAAGGTGATTTCCCGCATGCTGTCAGGAACTCAAAGATCATAGACGTCACCGTCGATTTACCGCTTGTACCGGCCACCGCGATCGTCCTCTTCGAGGCGATGATCGCGGCAAGCAGATCGGAGCGATGCACGATGGGAAGACATGCGGCGCGGGCGGCGGCGATGTCGGGGTTCGATTCCTCTATTGCCGTTGAGACGCAGACCGCTTCGGTATCGGCGCCGACACCCGAACCGTCCTGAGCGACAATAGTGCATCCGAGCCCCTCGAGCATTCTCTGCATAGAGGCCGTGTCGTCGCTGCCGAGCAGACGATCGGAGCCGGAGACCGCGATCCCCTGGAAACGGAGATATTGCGCGAGGGCGCTCATGCCGGTGCCGAAGATACCGGTAAAATGGACACTCCTGCACGGCCTTTCGCCGATGGCTACAGGCGGAGGATCGATATAGACGAGCGTGCCTTCCCTGACGATCTCAAAGAGGCGGAGGATATCCTGATTTCTCAACGCTATGCATCCGTGCGACAAGGGTGTACCCACCAGATCCTCCCGGTTGGTGCCGTGGATGTATATGCAGCGCTCATAGGAATCCACACCATCGCCCTTGTTGATCCCCTCTTCCAGGCCTTCCAGCCGCAGAATGCGGGTAAGTATCAGATTATCTCCGGTCAAGCCTTGATCCCAATTCATACCCGTGTCCATACGTTCTTTGAAGATGCGTCCTGCAGGGGCACCCGATCCGATCTTTTCCCTGATCCGATGAATGCCGGGAGGTGTCTTGAAGGAACCCTCCCGGATACCACAGCCAAAACGGGAGGTGGAGGCGTCGTATCGCCCGATGACGGCATTCCCTTCGCAGGCCAGGAGCGTTTGCGTCTCAATCGACTGGACGAGGAAAAGCTCCCGCGGGTCTGCTAAATATCTTTGCAATCTCCTGTATATTCGACGTAACCCGGCATCTTCCATTTTTTATCTCTTAATACCTTCCTTTTATTGCTCTTAGCCGCCAATACCTCATCCGACAGCAATGGGAGGTATTATTTAATCGGCAAAAAGGCCCTCAAATTCCTTCGGGGATATTATCCTGGTCTTACCGTATTTCTTCATTACGAGCAGGTCTTCGTCGCCGGTCACAAGATGATCGGCATCAGCCGCGAGCGCGCAGGCAAGGATCTTGTTGTCGTCCCCGTCCCTGCAGATGGGTTCTATCGGGCTTACCTGCCGGATCATTGCTTTCGTCGCTTCTGTCAGGATAGCGCGGACATCGGGTATCTCCTGCCGCGACAATGCGAATTTTTTACGGAGCACCTTTTCGAACTCCCGGATAATGTCATTGCTCAGGATAAGATCACACTCACCCTTACGCGCCCTTGTGAGGAGTTTTGAGCAGACCCCCTCCGTGAGAAAGGCGGCTATGAGGACATTCGTGTCGAAAACCGCTTTCACGAGATTGCCTTGAAGACATCTTCCTCGGTGATCACCTTTGCTGCCTTCGCCTTTTTAACCAAACGCTTCCTGATCTCCTTAAACCGTGTCTCCCAGAGGAAGATGCTCAATGATTCTTTCACGATGTCGCTCTTGTTCCTTCCGGTGGCCCTGGCAAAGGCATCGAGTTCTTCCGCCATCTGTTCGGGCAGGCTTACAGATAATACTGACCTCATGTTCCTGACCTCCTGCTGTATTACAATACACTACATATTCGATGTTGTCAAGGGTATCGGCTAATATTGTGAAAGGTTAAAGGTAAAAGGTTTTAAACATTTCACACGTTTGGGGTCAGCACGTCTGGGGTCAACGTTCCTTATTTATTGTCATCGCGAGGAGTGAAACGACGTGGCGATCCAGGGGTATAGATCTATTGAATGAGATTGCCACGCTACGCTCGCAATGACACTGCGCCACGCTGCGCTCGCAATGACAACAAGGAAAATGCTGAAGGCTGATGGTTGATGGCGAATGAGTTCGTATTGATATTGTAAGCTGCGGCCAGGATCCTAAGCCTGCTGTAAAAATTTCAGAAGCCCTCGCTGACCAATGAAAATGCAGGCCCATCCAGGCACCGAAAAGAACATTGACAGGACAGCTGATGTTGTGCCCTTCTGGATGTTATGTATCGTGACGTCGGGGCTGAGCAGATTACCACCCGGTGTGCCGCCGATACCACAGGCAAAATAGGCTCCGATAAAGAGGAACATATACCCAAACATATTCCACGTGATAACGGAGCGAAGTTGCCCCCTTGCAAATAAACGGCTTTTAAACCAGCTCCATGCGATCAAAGAGAACAATACCGCACTGATGGATCCAAAAGCTCCAAAGTAAAGCCATATCCAGACAGGATAACTGGAAGGAAAGTTCATTTTATTGCCTCCTTATCTTTCAAGCCGTTCATTAATCCACCGATGACGATCAATACAGCGCCCGTTGGGGTCAGGAAACCGCCGATCAGATCACTCATCATCAATTGCTGCAACCCCGGCCATATAAAAAAACCGATCCAGGTAAGCATTAACGAACCCAGGAATGCCAGGATGCCAAGAGCAAAAACAAATAAACCCAATTTATTATATCGCATGGCGAACCCCCTTCGAGTAAACATTCATAAAGAATATCGGGTCACATCTTCAATTCAATTATTCCGCGGTTTCCCGGGATATTTACTAATTGTTGCATCGAACCATTCCAGCATACCCGCCAGTTTCTCTATCTGTTCTCTTTCCAGGACATTATCAACCATTATCCTGGCCGCCCCGATCAACATGGCGTTTGCCGCCGAACAGCTTTGTTGAGAAATCAATATCACCGGTTTATTGACTGCATGGGCATATCCTGCTTCGAAGGCAACACCTGTGTCATTGCCGTCAACGAGGGCAACAACGATGTCACATTCTTCAAGGAGCCGTATGCACCCGATCTTGACGTTCTCCGCCATCTTCAACTTTGTTTCTATATCCCCCTCTATGTTTGGGGTATGATCAAAGGGGTCAACGATGAGAATGTCATTTCTATGGGTTAAAGCGGAAGAGAGCTTATTGAGAAACTCTGTTTTAAACCCTTTTTGTGTATCGTCAAAACATGGATGTGCGAAGTAGACTTTCATCTCTTTAGCTTCTGAAATGCCTTGTATGCCCCATAACCCAGTACGGCGGCAGTGCCGGCTATCAAAGGGATACCGAAAACAACGATAGTGGATGCTGCCCTGATCATGTCAAAAGGGGTGATCTTTTTCGATTTCCGTTTACCATCGGGTTCATCGGTTCTGATATGTGTGGCGCTCATCTTGTTCATAACGAGAGAAACTGTTTAACCTGAATCTGATCTTTATTGAAATTACCCCACCAATGTAAGCTCATAGTTGATAGCTCATGGCAACTGCAAAAACACAAGGCATAGGAGAAACTGCTTAGCCTCAGCCTTCACCTCAACCTGCTCTTTGATTCCATTCTAACCCCTATGAAATTAAAAATACAAACTTTTTTTAAGCGATTAGCAGTCAGCTATCAGGCCGGCAGGCCATCAAGCCGACAAGCTGATTGCTGACTACTGAAAGCTGACTGCTGACAGTGGAAAGACAACATACAAGATAACAACAATATAGTTTAAAGGGTGTTTATAGTTCCGGCAAAAAGGCTTTTTACGCTTCTGTAAGGGCTTCGATGATTTCGACGTACTCACCGAGGCCGATAGCCCCGAATCGCTCCTTGATCATTTCACCGTAGTGGTTTACGTAAACACCATCACGGTCCGGCGGTGGGATTTTAAGCAATAGTTTGCCCTTTATGTTAAAACTGTGCGATACCAGCAGGTGTGCCATATTGACCACCGCTGAGACAGAGAAAGACTCCTCATCAAACGAGATGGTGTCATCAAGGAGTATGCTGTTGAGATAGTCCGGCAAGTTAAAATGCCGGATTACCTTCAGGCTGAGATAGGTATTAAACCTGTCCGAAAAATCATCCTTTAATCTGTTCTCTTCTTCCTGCTCCTGGTATATGAGGACTATGAGCCTGCCTATCTCCCGGATCAGTCCCGCAAGTTCGGCCTTGTGTATACTATCGTCCAAAAAATTGAACCTGTCGGCCAAAATGTTTGCCATAACAGATGTAGCTATGCTCTTTGCAAGAAGTTTCTTTCCATGGACGCTCTTTGCAAGCTCAAGCATTGCAAACATGATGATGTATGTCTTTGTTTGGTCAACGCCCAGACGCATTACTACTTCAAGAAAAGAAGATACGTTTCCCCTGCGGAGCTTCGAAAAGTACGCAGAGTTTCCTATTCCGTAAAGTCTCAAGACAATGTTCTGTTGTAACTTGTTCTTTATGGATTCTATCTCCCCTGGGCGCGCTTCCGCGTCGTCAAGTATTTCCAGAACCTCCGGATTGAAACCAAAACGCAGGGTGCTGAGAATCTTGTCTTCAATATCGACAAGGATCTCCCTGTCCTCTTCTGTTATCGATGCTTCCATTGATTTTATGATCTCTTCGACGTCCATTGCAACCCAGGCCTTTGGTATCTATAGCAACTATTGTCCTGTCTGAACACAATTGTGAACCGCAAACCCGATAATGTCAATGATTAGATAAGAATTTGAACTTTTGATATTCAGCGATCGGCCATTTCCTTCAATCTCTCTATGATCCTTACCATCCCCAGTGTATCGAGGCTGCAATACGCGAGGAGGGCGTCGCGGAGTTGTTTGATCTCTCTCGGGTCGCTGGATTCCTGCATCCTGAAATATGCCTGCATCGCCATATCTCCGTCCTGTATCTCCATGTCTTTATAGCTTAAGTCCGGGACAAGCGCCGGGAGGACATACTTCAGGGAATAGGAACCGTTGAACTGCCAGTGATAGAGGACCTTCTTCTGAAAAGGGACAGCGAGGTCTCTTAAGTTATTCAGTATGGTGTCGATATCATCCTGATATTTCGGGAGCCATCCGGCAAGACCCTGCAACACACCTGCCTCGAACCCTGCGTAATAGGCAAGGACACAGGCGTTGTGGGGGATCTCGCTGACGAGCTTTTTGGTGAGCTCCTCCCTCGGGTCGATCTTCGGGACCGCGAGGTACTCGTGGTGCTTTACGTTCGCATCTTCATCTTCCAGGTAGTGGAGCGAGTACTGGAACGGCACCTGCTGGTATGGCCTGGTCCCATCGAAAAACGGGATGGGGGCGCCGAAGGTCTCGAAATCAAGGAAGTAGAGCGGATACCAGAGGGAACCGAGGAAGTCCCTGATGGCTTCCTTTGATATGATGATCTTCTTTTCGAGCGTTGCCTCTACCTGGAGCTTCTGATTTGCCGAGAGCATGTGGAGCGGCACATCCCTGAGCTCTATGATGTTGCGGTTATAGAGCGTAAAGGGTAAGCTCTTACTGCCCCTGATGGTGAATACCGAATCCTTCGGGATGTGGCCCCAGCAGTGTCCTATGAAGTCGCAGTCGTAGGGGTCTGTACAGTAAGGGCCGATATCTATCTGCGGCATGTCGCCGCGGAGCATGGTCTTCTGGGTGTCCAGTTCCCCCTCGATGGTGTTTTGCATCTGCTGGACCTCGCGGGTTACATCATTGACGGTAAAGAGCTTCTCAACCTCGATCTCCCCTTCCCTCACATACTGGTTATTGATGTGGACCAGGAATACCCTGGAGACAGGGAGACCGGAGCCTTTCACCACGTAGTATTGGACGGCGGCGTCGGGGACATAGACGTCCTTGATCGAGGTCGAGCTTTTTACCTCGTAGATGTCCCACCCGTCTTTGCCTTTATTGAGGATATCCACCTTTACGAAAACATCATCGAACCGGAAGGCGGCCTCATAGAGGGTGGTCGCGCCCTGGTTAATCGCCTCCTGCGTGAGCGCAACCTGCCTGTCGTACGTATCATGGTCGTAGGGGATCGTTGTTCCACCGGGGAAAAGGTCCTGTGCCACGATCCCCACCGCTGAGCCGCTCTGAAAAAGTGCTTGTCGGGAGGGCGGGGTCTCGTCCTTCAGTTCCGGGTGATGCTTGTGGAGGTAGAGGGACTTATGACACTGCAAGCCCCGTATGAAGAGTGATTTGCTGAGATAGAGGTCATTGTTCATTAGCGCAGGATACCGGGAAATGGAATTCCGTATAATCTCATTATTCTGCTCCTATTGTTTCCTTCCCTTTTTGTGTTAACCAGCATGCCCGGTATGTATCGCCCGCCACAGTTCCTCCCAACCCTGTTTCAGCCAGGCCCTTCTGACAGAGCGTGTCAAGCATCTCCCTATCCTCTTTGTTGCGGCAGACCTTATCAATCCAGGTAGCACGTTTGTAACCGCCTCCGGTGTATTCATTGTTTACGATCCTTACGAGCATGTCTTTTTCTTCCA
>JAQTNJ010000140.1 GCA_028713955.1 Syntrophorhabdaceae bacterium | reverse complement strand
TGGATTTTAATATCTTTCACGATTGGTTTTATTATGGACCTATATATCAGCAATGACCTGAAAGACGTAGAGAAGGCGGTAAACGAATTCTGCGAAAAAGAGTTCGACCAGGAATACCTCCAGAGGCTTGAGGATGAGCACAGATATCCGAGAGAGCTCTATGAGAAGATCGGAGAGCTTGGCTTTATAGGTGTGGGTTTCTCCGAGGACATCGGTGGTTCAGGGTACGGAGCGCTGGGCCATGTGGTTGCCGTCACGGAGATGTGCAGAAGACTGCCCGGTATGGGGATGGCCCTGAGCCTTGGATACATACCAGGCTTTGTTGTTGATATTTACGGAACCAGGGAACAGAGAGAGAAATATATCCGCCCGATGATAGAAGGAAGATACATTTCTGCAATAAGCGTTACAGAGCCGGACAGCGGCAGTGATGTCGGAAGCCTGAAGACGGGAATGGAGGATAAAGAAGATCATTTTATAGTGAACGGTTCGAAAGTATTCACGACAAATGCAGGGTATGCAGATTTCTACACACTGCTTGCAAAGGATGAAAACGGTCTGACCGCGATGCTTTTTGACAAAGAACTGATCGACAAGAACGGTTCCAGGTGCTTTGAGATAAACGACCTTGGCAGGAAGATGGGCATCAACACGACGACATCGGGAGAGCTTGTTTTCAGTGATTTTTACATACCAAAAGACTATGTAATCGGCCAACGCGGCAAAGGCAAAAGGATCGTGCTTGATGGATTTGAGCTCGGCAGGATGGTGATAGCGGCACAGGCATTCGGCAGTATGCTCTACGGCTATGAAAAGGCAGCAGATTACGCAAAGAAAAGAAAACAGTTCGGCAGGCCCATAATAAAATTCCAGTCAATCGAGCACGACCTCGTGGATATGTACGTAGAAACCGAAAAATGCCGGAATCTTCTTTACAAGGCAGCCTGGCTCTACGACAGGAAAGACCCGGAATCGAAAAAATACTCATCGATGGTAAAATTGGCGATACCGGAGAGCGCGATAAAGATATTGAACAGGTGTATAGATATCCTCGGCGGCTACGGCTATATGCGCGACCAGGGGCTTGAGGGGGCTCTCAGGGATGTAAGAATCACATCGATATACGAGGGAACCGGCAACATACAGAAAAACGCCATTGCGAAGATGCTCTACTGAAACAACCGATAAGGGACAAGGGCATAAAAAGCATCGGTGAATTATTTCTGTCATTTGAATACAATTTCTTCTCACTTTTCATGCAATCTACTTACAGGTCAGGCCGGAAGGATTTTTGTGAACGCAATTTTTGAGCACTGATTGGGTAGGCTGCCCGAAATACTAAGGGATCAGAATTAGCAGGGACCGGCAGAATTTTTGTTTGAGAAATTGTACAGGACGGTTTATATATAACTATGCTGGGTACTTTCATAAACGTTGGGACCGTCATACTCGGGAGTCTTATCGGTCTTGCCATCCACGCGAGACTTCCGGAAAGATTGATCAGGATTGCCTTCCAGGGTATCGGTTTATTCACGGTTTTTCTTGGATTTACCATGGCAGCGAAAACAAGCAATTTCCTCGTGATGATATTCAGCATCGTTCCGGGTTCTATCATTGGAGAACTGATTGGTATCGAAAAACATATGGATAGGCTGGCCGGACACATAAAGCAGAAGATAGGGTCAAAAAATAAGAGCTTCTCAGAAGGGTTCGTCACTGCCTTTCTCTTGTTCTGCATGGG
Organism: Syntrophorhabdaceae bacterium; assembly: GCA_028713955.1. Taxonomy (NCBI): domain Bacteria; kingdom Pseudomonadati; phylum Thermodesulfobacteriota; class Syntrophorhabdia; order Syntrophorhabdales; family Syntrophorhabdaceae; species Syntrophorhabdaceae bacterium. Next base: position 6,524 of record JAQTNJ010000140.1, on the reverse strand, counting down.
TTCTATGACCATTCTCGGCGCTATTGAAGAAGGACTTGGAGGGAGGCCGGATCTCCTCATTGCGAAATCAGTCCTCGATGGATTCAGTTCGCTTGCTCTGGCAGCGTCGCTGGGCGTCGGCGTCATCTTTTCCGTGCTGCCGCTATTGGTCTACCAGGGAGGGATAACGTTGTTTGCCTCATCGCTTCAGCAATTCTTCACGAACGCACTGATAAACGAACTGAGCGCTGTAGGGGGGTTACTCCTTATCGGTCTGGGCATCAACATATTGGAGATAAAAAGGTTGAGCATACTCAATATGCTGCCCAGTCTCGTCATCGCAGTCATTCTGGCCTACTTTTTTCTGTAATTCCCGTGTGGGAAATAGAAAGCCGGTCGCTTTTCAGTAAGGTCGCAGGATAGGGAGGATAGAAAGGGAGCTGGCAAATTCTGATAAAGATCGTAAGGCGGAAGGGGTAAGGGGGGAAAGAACACCTCACGCCTCACGCCTAACGCCTAACGGGCTTACTGATATCCACACCCACGGCATCGGCGGATACGATACGAGAGGTGCGACACCGGAAGCAATCCTGAAGATTGCCATGATTCATGGTGCGCACGGTGTTTCGGCAATCCTCCCTACCATATATCCGGCGACCATCGAAGAGATGCGCGCCGATATGGCAGCGGTGAAGCAGGCGATGGAAAAACAGGGTTCGGAGTTCGGAGTTCAGAGTTCGGAGTTAAGGCATTTTAAACTTGAAACTCGCAACTTGAAACTCGCAACTATTCCTGGTGTTCATCTCGAGGGTCCTTTTCTGAATCCGGCCCGATGCGGGGCGCTTAATAAGGTATCGTTTCTTGAGCCTGCGGTGAGGAATTTCAGAAAGCTCATCGATGGTTTCGGGGATATTGTCAGGATCATCACCGTTGCCCCTGAGCTGAAAGGGGCAACGAGGCTCATCAAGACCATAGCAGATATGGGAATCATCGTAAGCATGGGTCATTCAGATGCAACCTATGCAGAGGCCGAGGCTGGTTATAAGGCAGGCGCAAAGGGCATAACTCATATCTTTAATGCCATGCGTGGCATCCACCACAGGGAGCCAGGGATCGCCGGATTCGGGTTGCTGAATAAAGAGGTCTATATCGAGGTCATTGCCGACCCGTTTCATCTTGGTCTGAAGACGATTGAATTGATCTTTCAAGTAAAAGACCCGAAGAGGATACTCATAGTTTCAGACACTGTGAAAGACACAAAGACCACATTAACGCGCAACGGTGTCAGGAACAAAAAAGGCATGCTCCTCGGCGGCTCAATGACCACCCCCGAATCCGCCAGGATGCTCATCGGCATGGGATTTGGGGAAAAGGTTGTGATGGACTGCATCAGTAAAAACCCGGCAAGATATCTTAATTTACTTAACCCCAAGCATCAAATCCTAATTTCGAAATCCTAAACAATATCAAAATTTAAAGCGCTGACGTTCAAAACGTGTTGTCGTTACGAGGAGTTCCATCCCTTATCGTCATCGCGAGGAGCGAAGCGACGCGGCGATCTACAGGGTATAACCAATTGAATGAGATTGCCACGCTCCGCTCGCAATGACGGCATGAAAGAGAATCGGCATTCTTAAGGGCAAAACAATTTGAATTTGTTTGGGATTTAGATATTAGGATTTAGGATTTGCCATGAGCTATCAGCCATGAGCCATGAGCCATGAACTGCACGCTGATTTGCATTGACTATCAGTATGTTTTCGATTAAACTATATGCTTCTATGTTCGAGAAATTACAGGAGAGATTAGAGACAACCTTCAAAAAACTGAGGGGTTACGGCAAGCTTACCGAGGACAACATCAAGGAGACGCTGAGAGAGGTAAGGATTGCGCTTCTCGAGGCGGATGTCAACTTCAGGGTAGCCAAAGACTTCCTCGAAAAGGTCAAACAAAAGGCCCTGGGTGAAGAGGTCTTAATGAGTATCACGCCCGGGCAGCAGTTCATCAAGATCGTTCATGACGAATTGTGTGAACTGCTCGGCACGACAAACAAACCCCTCGACGTATCAGGATCACCGCCTGTGTCTGTAATGCTCGTGGGACTTCAGGGATCAGGGAAGACAACCACGGCAGGGAAACTTGCCCTTGTTCTCAGAAAGAAGGGCAGAAAACCGCTCCTCGTGCCGTCAGACATTTACCGGCCGGCTGCAATTGAACAGTTGACGAAGGTGGGAAAGCAGTTGAACATCGAGACATTCGCAGTGCCGCAGATAAAGGACCCTCTCACGATATGCAAAGAAGCAAAGGCATATGCGATGAAGAACGGCTTCGATACGATGATCGTCGATACCGCCGGCAGGCTGCATATCAACGACGAGATGGTCAACGAGCTTGTAGACCAGAAAAGGTTTTTAAACCCCAGGGAGACCCTCCTCGTTCTCGATGCCATGACAGGGCAGGATGCGGTAAGCATCGCCGGAACATTTGATACAAAGCTTGGCGTCGACGGGATCATACTGACCAAACTGGACGGTGACACAAGAGGCGGTGCAGCAATCTCTATCAAGGCCGTTACGGGAAAACCGATAAAGTTTATCGGGATCGGTGAAAAGTTTGACGCCCTTGAGGCGTTTTATCCTGAAAGGATGGCATCCCGCATCCTCGGGATGGGAGACGTTATCTCCCTTGTTGAGAAGGCGCAGGAGATATTCGATGAGAAGCAGGCCAGCGATCTGGAGAAAAAGCTGAGAAGAGATGAATTCACGCTGGAAGATTTTAAGGAACAGATAAAACAGATGAAAAAGCTTGGATCCATCGAGTCGATAGTGACGATGTTTCCGGGTTTTAACAAGATCAAGGGTATGATAAACTTCTCTGAGGCGGAAAAGGACATCAAAAGGATCGAGGCGATCATCAATTCGATGACATTGAAAGAGAGGGCATATCCAAATGTCATAGACGGAAACAGGAGGATCAGGATATCCAGGGGAAGCGGCACAAGTGTCCATGATGTCAACGATCTCCTGAAACGTTATATGGAAACACGCAAGATGATGAAAAAGCTTACAAAGGGAGGCATGAAAGGCCTTCAAAGACAACTATTCATGAGGTAAGGAGGTGGAAATTGGCTGTTAAATTCAGATTGTCCAGGTTCGGATCGAAGAAAAAACCGTTTTACAGAATCGTTGTAGCAGATGAAAGGTCTCCGAGAGATGGTAGGTTTATTGATAAGGTAGGATTTTACGATCCCTTAAAAGATCCTGTAGAGGTACAGCTTGACAGGGAGAAGATAAAATCATGGTACCAAAAGGGGGCAAAACCCACGAAGACAGTTGAAAATCTGTTTAAAAGAGAAGGGGTTTTGAAGGAGCTAATACAATAACTTACGGAGGTGGGGTGTGTTGAAAGAGTTAATAGAGTATATTGCTAAGGCGTTGGTTGACAATCCAGACCAGGTAAAAGTTTCTGAGATAGAAGGTGAAAAGACATCTGTCATCGAGTTGAACGTTGCCAAAGACGACCTGGGAAAAGTGATCGGCAAACAGGGCAGAACGGCGAGGGCAATGAGAACCATCTTGAGCGCTACTTCAACAAAAGTAAAAAAGAGAGCGGTGCTCGAAATTATAGAGTAAATAGAGTAATGAGATGGATCCCTGTCGGCATGGTGCTGTCAGCGCACGGTATTAGAGGGGAAGTAAGATTTCATTATTACAATGAGGCAAAGGAAGAGTTTCTCCGGTATGCCTCGCTCTATGCTGAAAAAGATGATACGATCATAGAGATAAAGCCGGCAAGTGTCAGGTCTCATAAAAATCACTTTTTAATAAGGTTTAAAGGTCTGGGGAATCCGGAGGAGGTCTCCTTTCTCGTCAAAAAAGAATTGTTTGTGCGAGAGGGAGACCTCCCTCAGTTGAATGACGACGAGTATTATGAATATCAGCTTATTGGACTAAGGGTTTTGAATTCTGCGGGCGAAGAGATCGGGAAGGTCGACAGTATGTTGCATACACAGGCAAACGATACGCTGGTTGTTTCAGGAAAACAGGACATTATGGTGCCGATGATCGAAGGGTACATCATCGAGGTCGACCTTGAACGTTCTTTTATAAAAGTACGGGAAGACCTGCTCGTTCCATGATCTTCACGATCCTGACACTTTTCCCTAATATCTTTCATTCTCCTTTGCAGGAGAGCATAATCAAAAAGGCCTTTGATAAGGGGTTGATAAACTTCAATATCATCGATATCCGGGATTTTGCAGGGGATGTTCATAAGACCTGTGATGACAAACCATACGGCGGCGGACCGGGGATGGTCATGAAGATCGAGCCGATTTACCGTGCCATGGAGTTTGTTGAAAAGACATTCGGAAGACCGAGGTATGTGCTTTTAACCCCCCAGGGACGACCCTTTGACCAGGCCACCGCAGAAAGATATGGAAGACTTGCACACGTATGCCTTGTCTGCGGCAGATATGAGGGGGTTGACGAACGGGTAATAGACTGCGTCGATGAAGAGGTCTCAATCGGTGATTATGTGCTCTCCGGCGGTGAGATACCGGCCCTGGTATTGATCGATGCGATATCGAGGAACATACCCGGTGTTGTCGGGAACGAAGGATCTGTCGCTGATGAGAGCTTTAGAGAACCACTTCTTGAATATCCCCAGTATACGAGACCGGAGACATTTATGGATATGGAGGTGCCGCCGGTGCTCCTTTCCGGGAACCACGAGCAGATCAGGCGATGGCGGCGAAAAGAGGCGATCAGAAAGACGTTTCTGAAAAGACCTGATCTTATCAACCGGTTTACCCCGACAGAAGAGGATGGGAAATTCATCAAAGAGATTATGGAGGAGATCCCTGAGTAGTGTAAATATTGCAGTGGTCCACTATCCGGTCTATGATAAACACGGCGAAATTATCGCTACGAGCATAACAAACCTGGAGATTCATGATATTGCGAGAAGCTGCATGACTTTTGGTATTGACCTGTGCTATATTGTTACACCTTTGACAAAGCAAAGGGATATTATGGGAAAGCTCATACACCACTGGACAGAAGGATACGGCGCCCAATATAACCCGGTAAGAGGCGAGGCCTTGCAGCGCGTAAGGATCAAGGGTACTGTTCATGAAATGATTGAAGATGCGGGGATGAGAGGGAAACCCCTCGTGGTAGGAACGTCCTCCAGAGAGAGAAAAGAAAAATCGATAACATACCGGGAGCTCCACGAGTTTATACAGGAGGGAAAGGACCCCTCCCTTATACTATTTGGAACAGGCTGGGGTTTATCCGGTGAAGTAGTGGACATGTGCGATAAGATGCTTGTACCTGTTCAGGGAAGCGGTGATTACAACCACCTGTCGTTAAGGGTCGCGATGGGTATAATTCTTGATAGAATTTTTGGCCGGAGAGGAGGATACGATGAATGAGATGGTGGATATAATTGAAAAAGAGCATATGAGGCTTGATTTACCGGAGATTAGCGTTGGCGACAACGTTAAGGTATATACGAGGATCTTTGAAGGGGACAAAGAGAGGATCCAGGTATTTGAAGGTCTTATTATCCGGAAAAGAGGCGGGAACACAAGGGCCACCTTTACGGTAAGGAAGGTCTCTTACGGTGTCGGCATTGAAAAGACATTCCCCAAGCACTCGCCGCTCATCGATAAGATTGAGATAACCAGCAAGAGTAAGGTCAGAAGGTCAAAGCTGTACTACCTGAGAAACCTGAGAGGCAAGGCAGCAAAACTCAAAGAAAAAAGGGATTAATGCATTGCCTGCTTAAAGGCCTTGTGGGGGGAATAGACGAGGCCGGCAGGGGGCCTCTTGCCGGGCCTGTTGTCTCTTCATGCGTTATCTGGAAGGAATTGCCCGAAAATAAGTGTGGTGTTGCTGATTCAAAACTCTTAACGGAAAAGAAAAGGGAAGCCCTTTTTTCCTGGATCACAGATCATGCCTACAGGATAGGAATCGGAATAGCGACCAATGAAGAGATCGACGCACTGAATATCCTCAACGCAAGCCTTCTCTCCATGGAGAGGGCGGTCCACTATACCGGCATGACGCCGGACCTTCTTCTCGTGGACGGGAATCACAAAGTAAAGAACTTTCCTGACAGCAAGCCCGTTGTAAAAGGTGACAGGAAATGTTTTTACATTGCCTGCGCCTCGATAATCGCCAAGGTTGTCCGTGATAGGATCATGGACATGTACCATTCACTCTATCCGGTGTTTAATTTCAAACAGAATAAAGGCTATCCGACAAAAGACCATAAGATGTTCATCCTGAACCACGGAATTTCACCGATCCACAGAAAAACTTTTAAGGGGGTTAAAGAGAACCTTGCCCGGTGACAGCAAGAAAGAAGAAGGAAGGAAAGGTGAGGAGAGGGCGCTGGTCGCCCTTAAAAAGGATGGGTACAAGATTATAGAGAAGAATTACAGAAACCCTCTCGGCGAGATAGATATTATTGCGGAAGAGGACGGATACCTTGTGTTCGTGGAGGTAAAGAAGCGGAACACCCCGAAGTTTGGCAGCCCC
>JAQTNJ010000139.1 GCA_028713955.1 Syntrophorhabdaceae bacterium | reverse complement strand
CCGGGGGCTGTCAATCGGGAAATTATCCCTTATCCGGCTGTTTCAGAATATTGAGGAGCCGCATTGCCATATCCCGTTCCATCCTGATCTCGCCGCTCCTGATGTTGTAGACTTCCTCCCTGCACCGCATGTATACATCGAATGCGAGGAGCGACACCATGTCTATCCTGATTTCCAGTTGTGAGAGGGCCTTGAGGAGCGCATCGCCGGTAAATGCTTTTTCCAGCTCTTCCCGGATTACCTTCTTCAGAAGAAAGATGAAGGCTACGGCCTGGGACGGCAGCGAGTCCTGAACGGCGCGTATCCTTATGATGCCGTCAAGGGCTGATAATATCCTCTCAGGATCAACATCGTGGATAAGCTCGTCATAGAGAATCTCAGTTCCCTGGCTCAGGATATGACCCACAGGGTTTGTGAACCTGTCTTTCCCGGTCCTCAAAAAATTCGCTACTTCGGCAGGGTATGTTTCGAGTATCAGATCAAGCCAGCGTTTCAGGATTGTCCCGCGCTTCCGGGTGAGAACGTCTTTAATGTCCATTGTCCGTCCATTATAACACATATTGGTCTGATATCGCCGTTTCTCATAATATACTTTAGCAGTATATTTAAAGAAACAGGTTGTCAAGAGGGGGGATAAACTATTGTATAAATGGCGTGGAGAAATTATAATGGTTTAAGCATGGTCAAGGAAACGAACAGGTTGCACGCCTTCTGGGCGCTTTCCCCGGATACGGTCCTTACCCGCCTTCAGACAACACCGGACGGCCTGACCGGGGCAGAGGAGCAGAAGCGGCTTGAGGTCTTCGGCTACAATACGCTGAAGCAAAAGAAGAGAAACGACTCTCTCACCCTTTTCCTGACGCAGTTCAAAAGCCCGATCATCATTATATTACTCTTTGCGACAGGGCTCTCTTTCGTGCTCCGCGACGTCACGGATGCACTGATCATACTGGCGATAGTCCTGATAAGCGGCGTCCTCGGTTTCTGGCAGGAACGCGGGGCCGTCAATGCAGTTCGGAGATTGCTTTCCATTGTCCAGGTCAATACAACAGCGCTCCGTGACGGTGAATTCAGGGAGGTGCCGGTTGAGGAAATAGTTCCCGGCGATATTGTCACGTTGTCAGCCGGAGATATCATCCCCGGTGACTGCCTGATCATTGAATCCAGGGATTTCTTTGTTGACGAGGCGACACTGACCGGGGAGACATTCCCTGTGGATAAGGAGGCAGGGACGCTTAACGAGGCAACCCCTCTCAGCCGGAGAACAAACACGCTCTTCATGGGTACCCACGTTGTAAGCGGCAGCGGGAAGGCGGTTGTTGTCTATACCGGGAAGAATACGGAGTTTGGCAAGGTCTCTGAAGAGCTTAGATTCAGGCCGCCAGAGACGGAGTTTGAGCGCGGCGTCAGTCGTTTTGGCTACCTCCTGCTGGAGGTCACCCTGATACTCATCATATCGATCTTCGCCATCAACGTATATTTTCACCGGCCGGTTCTGGAGTCGTTCCTCTTTTCCCTTGCTCTGGCGGTAGGGCTCACGCCTCAGCTTCTACCGGCCATTATCAGTATCAACCTCGCCCATGGTGCAAAACGGATGGCTGACCAGAAGGTTATCGTAAAGCGGCTTGCGTCGATCGAAAACTTCGGGAGCATGAATGTCCTCTGTTCCGATAAAACGGGTACCTTGACCGAGGGTCTGGTGCAGTTGCACGCCGTTCTCGACGTAGAGGGCCGGGAGAGCGAGAAGGCGCTTCTCTACGCCTACATCAATGCCTCCTACGAGACGGGTTTTACAAACCCCCTTGACGAGGCAATTCTCCAATACCGGCAGCTCGATCTTTCACATGTGAGCAAGCTTGACGAAGTACCCTATGATTTTATCCGCAAGCGTCTGACCATCCTCGCGGCAAAGGACAATACCCATCTCATGGTAACAAAAGGCGCCCTTTCTAACGTGCTTGCAGTATGCTCCAGCGCGGAGATGCCGGATGGACAGGTTATCGATATAGTCCCGGTTCAGGAGAAGATCAGACAGCGGTTCAGAGACTTAAGCGACAAGGGTTTCAGGACCCTGGGCCTTGCGTACAAGGATATGGGTTCTCAATCTTCCATGACAAAAGACGATGAGGCCCATATGATCTTTCTTGGTTTCCTCGTCTTCTTCGATCCCCTCAAGGAAGGCATCGTTGACGTCATTGAAACCCTCAAGGGATCGGGGGTCACGCTGAAGGTTATCACCGGAGACAGCGAACTGGTCGCTGCCAGCGTGGCCGAGCGTATGGGCTTTCCGAACCGCAGCATACTGAACGGTTCCGATATCCGCGAGATGAGCAGTGAGGCCCTGATGGAAAGGGTCAACAGCGTGGATATCTTCGCCGAGATTGAGCCGAATCAAAAAGAGCGTATCATCCTTGCCCTGAGAAAGTCAGGAAATGTAGTCGGATACATGGGGGACGGCATTAATGACGCATCCGCCTTACATGCCGCGGATGTGGGAATCTCTGTAAACAGCGCGGTGGACGTGGCCAAAGACGTGGCCGACATCGTACTCCTTGAAAAAGACCTCCGTGTCCTGGCAAACGGCATGCTTGAGGGCAGGAAGACCTTCGCGAATACGCTCAAGTATGTCTTCATGGCCACCAGCGCCAACTTCGGCAACATGTTCAGCATGGCAGGGGCCTCACTCTTTCTTCCCTTTCTCCCGCTCCTTCCGAAACAGATCCTTCTCACGAACCTGTTGACCGACTTTCCCGAGATGACAATCGCCACCGACAGCGTTGACCAAGAGATGCTCAACCGGCCCCGGAGATGGAACATCAAATTCATCCGCAATTTCATGCTGGTTTTTGGTTTACTTAGCTCGGTTTTCGACTATCTGACCTTCGGCGTCCTTTTTCTCATCCTCCATGCATCAATCGAAGAATTCAGGACCGGCTGGTTCATGGAATCCGTTATCTCTGCATCGATGATCGTGCTGGTTATCCGCACCCGGGGACCCTTCCTGAAAAGCAAGCCGGGCAAGGCGTTGCTGACGGCCACTCTCCTCGTCGCCGTGGTCACGATCCTTTTCCCTTATACACCAATGGGGACACTCTTTGGATTTGCACCGATACCGCTCATATACCTTTTGACGCTCCTTCTCATTGTCGTACTCTATATCATCTCAGCAGAGGTGGCAAAAAAGATCTTCTACAGGAGGGCAAAGCTCTGATGAAAGAGCAGACTTTAAAGAGCAGCCTTTTTGAGTGACGGTATGATTGATCCCGGTACAGTTATTCAACAATTCACATATATGGGCATATTCTGTCTTTTGATCCTCGGCGGACTGGGACTTCCCTTTCCGGAAGACGGGGTGCTCATCATGAGCGGACTGCTGATCGCCCAGGGTGTCATTAAGCTCACTCCCGCCCTCCTCACCATCTACCCGGCCCTGCTGATCGCCGATTTTATCCTCTATTCTATCGGAAGGAAATATGGAAGAATGGTCGTTGAACATAAAAGATTTTCCAAAATTGTTTCACCTGCCGTTCTTGCGAGGCTCGAAGAGAAATTCACGCGATGGGGCGCCCTGACGGTATTCCTGGGAAGGCACTTCGTCGGCTTCAGGGCACCTATATTCCTCATCTCGGGGGTAACGCGCATTTCCCGTATAAAGTTCCTGATCGCCGACGGCCTCTCCGCGATCATTACGATCTCGATTATGCTGGGTCTTGGTTACCTTGGCGGCAACAGCCTCATGATCTTGAAGAAAGACATCACGCGGGTTGATTATATCCTGATCCTTGCTCTTGTCATATTGGTTGCAGGCTGGATTATCCTGCGATACTTCAGGGACAGGGGAAAATCAAAGCAACGATTGCATGCGAATGAATGATGCAGGCATAAGGTATATGCTATAATAAAAGGCAGTGAAAGGTGAAAAAGAGAGAGGTGATAGGTGATAGGTAATGGGTAATAGGTGAGAGGTCATAGGTGATGGGTGACAGGTCATTGCGAGCCCGCAGGGCGTGGCAATCCTATTCAAAAAAACTTTTTCCTCTCGCAGAGAACGCAGAGTGCACAGAGGTTTTTTTACTTTTCCCATGAATTCAGGGACTACGGAATTCATGGGAAGCTCCATGTCTGATTGTGCCGATATCTCTTACAATCAGACAGAAAAGAAAAAAAGAAGACTTCTCTGCGGCCTCTGCGGGCTTGAGCGAAGCGGGCGAGAGACAAAGGGTTTTGCTCTCCGCATCTGCTTTCTGCTTCTCTCACCCTCTCACCTTCTGCTCTTCTGGTTTTCACGGTATTTCTAAGGGAGGTAACATAATATGACTACCATGCTGCTTTACGTGCTTTTAGGATTTGTCGCCGGGGCTTTAAGCGGACTGATCGGTATCGGCGGCGGTGTGATTATTGTACCTGCTTTAGTCTTTCTGTTTAGCTTCTCTCAACACCAGGCCCAGGGCACAACATTGGCCCTTTTGATCCCGCCCATTGGGATCCTCGCTGCGTGGATGTACTATAAACAGGGCTATGTAGATATGAAAATAGCAGGCCTGATCTGTCTTGGTTTCTTCTTCGGCAGCTTTCTCGGCGCCAAGATTGCAACGGGTATACCGAATATTATCCTGGAACGGATATTTGGAGTGGCGTTACTTCTGATTGCATTAAAGATGATATTCTTAAAATGATCAGGTTAAGTTTTTTGAAATCATTTTTTTATTACCGGGGCTTGCGTCGCCCCCTCCACGCGACCCACCCACCGGGTGGGTGCCCCGGTTCGTGGAGCCTCCCCTTCATGCTCGCCGTGCTCACAGTATAGATTCCAACAAGCGACGCAAGGCAAACAGAGGACCACGCTTTCAAGCGTGGGTGAATGCGTTTGTCATGCACGCGAAGCGTGTATATTTTAGCACCACGAGCTTGCCCGTGGGAATCTATTCAATAACCTTTTTAACCGGCGGTTGAAGGCAAAACAGATGGAGAGATAGGTGTGTGAAAGTTGGTCTAACCAGTCGCTGGAGCTAAATAGTACTCATGTGAGAACAAGATAAAAAGGCCGGAGACGGGGAGGGCTTCGGCCTTCTGTGATCTTTCGTTACGGCAGGAGACGATACGGCAATGCTCTTTTGGTCCACTCACTCTGCGGATAGTCTGCCTGGAGCTTCTCGTATGCCTGTTTCAGAGGTTTCGGGTCATGGGAGCTTTTATACAAGCAGACCCCCCGGTAAAAGATAGCCTCCGGCATCGCAGCGCTCTGCCGATAACCCTGGATGACCTTTTCAAGATTGGCTAACGCTTCGGGGAACATATCAAGCTCGTAATATGTTTTTGCAATACCAAGAAGCAGAGAGGGGATGAACTCTTCCGGTGTAAGAAAGCCGACGGTCCGCGAATGTTCCTTCCCATTCCAGTCCAGTACAATAAGCGCAGGGGTCCATTTGATCTTGAATTCAGTTGCAAGGGGTTCCGAATCTGACGGGATACGAAGAGGTATAAGACTTTCCGTGATAAACTGTACAACACTTTCTGTAGGATACGTAACCGCATCCATCTGCTGGCAGCCAATTCAGCCGGGGCTAAAAAAGTCGAGCAGAATGGGTTTTTTTGCTGCCTGAGCCTTTGACATGGCAGCGCCGAAGTCCGTTTCCCATCTAATCATAATTCCCATAAATGGCCCTCCTTTATATGGAATTGATAAATCCTGGATATCTTAATATCCTGTATAAAGATAGTCACGGATCGAAAAATAGGCAAGTAGCAAAGTCTGCTTTGCGGGTTTTAAATATCCCTTTACACAGGCAATGGGGTATGCTAATAAAGGATTCATGATAACGGGCATAGGAAGTTTTCCATTCACAGACATCGACGAGGCGATAGATATCATATTCTCCTCCTGCAGAGAGATACCATTCTGGCCGCAGCTTCCCAAAAGGTCTCCAAACGAGAATATGTACACAGCGTTCCTCGAATCGGTCCCTTCGGTTGTCATGGACGAAGAAAACGGCAGCGCCTTTGTCGATACAACGAAGACCGACGGCATAGAGGAGTTTTATGAGAACTATTCCAACAAAAGATTAGACGCCTTTGCCATTTCAGCAAAGATGGCGCCCGGTTTTTACCGTTTCCTTGAAAGGTTGCAGGATATCGGGCAGGATGTGAAGTTCATCAAGTGTCAGGTCACGGGTCCATTCAGTATGGGTCTCGGCCTGAAGGACGAACAGGACAAACCGATAATCTACAACCATGGGTTCTTCGATATTATCCTCAAAGCGCTCCACATGAAGGCACGGTGGATGATAAAGACCATCAAGACCTCGTATCCGGAAAAGGATATCATCATCTTTTTTGACGAGCCCTACATGGTCTCCTTTGGTTCTGCTTATGTATCTATCCCGAAAGAGGATGTCATTGCCATGTTCAATGAGGTTGCCGCAGGACTTGACGCGCGACGTGGTGTCCATTGCTGCGGGAACACAGACTGGTCGGTGCTGTTGAATTCCGATATCGATATCATTAACTACGATGCCTGTAACTATCTTGACACGATCTTTTACTATAAGAATGACCTCGCTCAGTTTATTGCGAGGGGGGGCTGGATAGCACCGGGGCTTGTCCCTTCCTCTGAAAAGGTCCTTGAGGTTTCTGTGCAAGAGATTGAGGCATTAAAGACAAGGTTCATTGACTCCATGACCGGGATTGACACCAGGGTAAAGGCCCGGGACCTCCTCATCACACCGAGCTGCGGCCTCGGCAGTCTCACAGAAAAAGAAGCCCGCAGGGCAATGGAACTGCTGAGAGAATTCGCGTAACTCAAAAAATATCCGTAAGGCGTGAATCGTAAGTCGTGAGGGGAACCCCCTGTGAAACGTAAAAGGTGAAAGGTGAAATGTTTAAAACCTTTCATGTTGTTCTTGATTTAATTGTCATCACGAGGAGCGAAGCGACGTGGCGATCATATTGAATGAGATTGCCGCGCTCCGCTCGCAATGACACTATGCTACATCCTGCGATTAGCAAAAAAAAATCTCCCCATTTCAACTTTTACAGGGTTTATCGCCTAACGCCTCACGCCTAACGATTCACGGGGTTTATCGCCTTACGGATGTATATCTATTTTCCCTCGAACTTTGGCTTTCTCTTCTCAAGGAACGAGAGCGCTGCTTCCTGGTGGTCCTTTGTCTCCGACAGCAGGGATATCTGTGAAGAGATGTAGTCGAGGTGAGACCGCAGGGCGCTTGTCAATCCCTGATAGACAGCCCTCTTCGTCATGCGGATCGCAAGCGGCGGCCTGGCGGCGATCTTCTCGGCGAGTTTCATCGTCTCATTCATTAACCTGTCATGGGCCACGACGCGGTTGACGATGCCGAAACGTAATGCCTCTTCAGCGCTTATGACGTCACCGGTGAAGAGGAGTTCAAGCGCCTTCGACAGACCGGCAAGCCGGGGCAGGAAATATGCTCCCCCGTCGCCCGGGACAAGTCCCATCATGATATACGATTCAGCAAGCTTTGCCCTGTCGGAGCATACCCTGAGGTCGCACATGATCGCCATATCCATGCCGGCGCCCATCGCTGCGCCGTTAATTGCCGCGATGACCGGCTTATCAAGGTCTTCGAGGGTCAGGACGATCCTGTGAACACCATCCCAGAGGAATCGCTTCATGTCCCATGATTTCAGCTTTCCTTCCGCCATATCGCGTATGTCGCCGCCCGAGCAGAAGGTGTCGCCGTTGCCGGTGACGATGATGACCCGTATCCCGTCATCCCGTTGAGCCTTTCCAAGGTATTCACGCCAGAGCATGATCATCTCCGGGCTGAAGGCATTCTTTGCCTTTGGCCTGTTCAGTGTAATCACTGCGATATGTCCCTTTGTTTCATACAGCACATGCGGTTCGTTCATGCTCTTCATCCTTTCTTGAATCCGTAAGTCGTAAGTCGTGAGTCGTAAGAGGTTAAACCCTCACGCCTTACGCCTAACGCTTCACGGGTTTATTGCTATGAATATACACATATCTTTCAAGAAACTCTTCCATCCCTCCGGTGTATGTCATTCCCGAGAGGAGAAAGCCGTCATTGTGACCCCCGCGGATCTCGAGAAATTCTTTTGGCGGCGAGGCCTTTTCATAAAGCGCTCTGCCGTGCTCAAAGGGGACAATATCGTCTTTCCTGCTGTGGATAATCAGCTTGGGACATTTGATAGTACCTATTTTGTCTATCGTCGCGTAGTGAAATTTCGATATGAGCCTGACAGGAAGCCATGGATATATCTTTTGCCCGAGGTCAGGCACAGAAGTAAAGCCGGATTCCACGATCAA
>JAQTNJ010000138.1 GCA_028713955.1 Syntrophorhabdaceae bacterium | reverse complement strand
TGGGTATTCACGAAAATTTTTACAGGGATTTGAAGAAGGGAGGACGATGAATCGTTTTTCAATCGATCAGCCGTCAGTTTCGAATATCGATGATCGATCATCGAATATCGAGGCGTGGAGATAGTGATCCCCGATGTTTTTATAAGAATGGTACAGAGAGGGTAGGCGATGCGGAAAACAGCAGGCGCAGCAAAGAGTTGAGGTCGACTGAATGTTCTACGAGGATGTATTCAGGGGATTGAACAAAGCAAAGATACGGTTTGCTGTCACCGGAGGGGTGGCAATGGTCCTCTATGGCGGCGTTAGGCTGACCGTAGACCTTGATCTGATCGTGTGTCTAAGGGCGGATAATCTTGAAAAGTTTATTGCGGCCCTGGATAAGCTTGGATACAAACCCAAACTGCCTGTAGACGGCAAGGCATTTCTCGATCCTGCCATGAGGAGCAGATGGGCAGAAGAGAAAAACATGGTGGTCTTTAGTTTCCACAGGCCTGATAAGCCAATGAACCTGATAGATGTTTTTATACGGGAGCCGATAGATTTTGATGAGATCGAAAAGGAGCTCGTATGGTTCGAGGCGGCAGACCTCCGTATCCCTGTCATTTCCAAAAGACATTTGAAACAGTTGAAATCATCTACCCATCGGGAACAGGATGCGGCCGACATTAGAGTACTGGAATCCATGGAGGAGGATAAGGACAAAAATGGATAGCAGACAGTATTCTTTTACGCCTTCCATTGAGTTATTGAAAGAGCTGAAATGCGTAACGGCAAAAGAAAGGCTTGACTGGCTTGAAGAAGCAAATAATTTTTTCTCGCAGTTCCTGACGATCGAAGACATTGAAAGATACAAGAAGATAAGAGACCGGGTGTATCACTATGAGCCCTGAGCCATCAACCCGACATTGCCTTCAAAAGGTTTCCGCTCTCCGCTCTCAGCTCTCCGCTCTCAGCTCTCCTTCCGGTTTCACCGCGCTGGAGCTCATCATAGTCATTATGGTTCTCAGTGTGCTGGCCGCCTCTGTTATTATTAAAAATCCTTTCTCGATTCAGGACTATTCTTCCATGGCAGCGGATCAGTTGATCGCAGACATACGGTATGTCCAGATTCGGGCGATGGGGATAGGGAGCTCGCAGAAGCTTTCGTTTACTAATGGTTCGGACGCGTATAGTATACGTGATGCAAGCAACAATGTGATTGAACAGAAAAATTTGGCAGGTAATATAACGGTAATAAGTACTACCTTGCCAAGTAACATTCTCGAATTTGATTCCTTAGGAGAACCAACCATCGGAGGGGTAGTCACAGTTGGAAGCAGTCAGTATATCAAAGTATTCAGTATAACCGGCTATGTGTGCAAGTGTAAGAACAGTGCCTGTAATGCCTCGGAGTGCCTGAATTGATGAGAACAAACAATAAAGGATTTACCTTAATTGAACTCATAATATTCATAATAATTGGCGCAATTTTCTTGCCCGTTTCATTCGTGGCGTTTACAAGCGTCATGAACAATTATTCGAGACCGGATTATTATATGAAAGCCATGTTCTATGCTGACAAGAGAATGGCAGAGATTACGAATAACCCGTATGTTAGCATACTACCGAATGTTCCCATCCCACCAACAGGCTTATCATGCTCTGATGCTTTTCCTCCTACTACTTTTACAGCTGAAGCGGCGCCTGACGCCGGATATACGACCGGATGCGTTATTGAATCCATTAATCCCAATTTAAGCACAACAACCCCTAACCCTAATTATAAACGAATAACGGTAACGGTCAAGTATTCCGGTCTATTGAGTGATTATACAATTTCAACCATCGTTACGAGAAGGCCGAACTCATGATCGAGAACAACAAGAAAGGCTTTACCATGATTGAGCTCGTTACGGTAATAGTCGTGCTCTCTATTCTCGGCCTGTTTACTTTCTCTTTTATCGAACATGCATCAAAGACATATCTGCTTGGAAAGGGGCAAAGCGCCCTTTATTTGGAAGGGGTCTACATCATGGAGCGAATAACAAGGGAGTTGAGCGATGCAACGAGGGTTACAAATCCAGCGACGGTGGGATCATCATCAAGTACGTTAACGTTTGATAAAGCACATCCTACACCAATAGACCCGTCCACGACAGTGAAATTCGAAAAAAGCGGCGGAAATCTATTAAGAAATAGTATTGTCATCGGCAACAACATAAACAACTTCTCGGTGACAAGAAACACGGCATCAGGCACAGGCGATGAAACTATTACAGTCGCACTAGAATTAACCAGCCCGACAGACTCTTCGATACCCCTCTTTTCGATAACAACAAAGATTACCCCAAACAACTACCCGGGTGGTTATACCGGAAGATCATTTAACGGTGATTATGAAGTTAAATAATAAAGGTTTTGCACTTATAACTCTCGTTATCGCTATGACGTTAATAGCGGTTCTTGGTGCCGGCTTTGTATCGATGATAGGTTCAAAACAACAGGGTTTCACATTCATACTGAACAGACACCGTGCGAATATGATAGCAAGGGCAGGCGTTGAATGGGCGATACGTTGTGCATCCGACGGAACTGGTGTGTGCGGTAGCGATAACAACATCTTATCTTCTACTACGATTACAAAAGACCTTGTTCCGGGCACACCAAAAGAAGGCTCGTTTAGTACGAGTTATGAGCCCTCCAAAGATGTTCTGACGGTTAATGTTACGTATCAAGGGGTTACAGAAACCATAAAATTATCAAATTTCCAACTATATTTGTATCCAAGCACCGGTCCCGGTGATGTAAATCTCGGCGGATCCGGCGCGGCCAGTTTTAAGCCGGTGGAATCGCAAGCCGGCCAATCGATCACCGTGGGACCAACGGGCGTAATAAGCATTGGCAAAATAGGAGTGCAAAACACCTCTGGCGCTGTCTGGTATGGCGGGGATAGCGCTGCCGGGAATTGTGTAAACGGGGTTTGTGATTTTGGAAGCGGTTTCAGGGCGTATTTTGTCTTTCAGTTTGCCCCTGGCTCCCAGGGTGATGGGTTTACCTTTGCAATAACGAATGGCGCCAACAATACTGCGAGTTCTATCGGCGGAGATTCTCAAATGGGAGAACTCATGGCGTACGGAGGGGATTCGCGGTCATACAGCCAATACGGCAGCGCTGATCACATCAAGTCATTCGTGGATGGCCTGGGAAATGGTTTAAGACCGCCAAAATTTGCCGTCGAGTTTGACATCTGGCCGAACACAAGCTGCCCCGCTGATTCCTGCGGTTCGAATAACAGGTGTGACCCTTCAAACCAGTACGAGCACATAGCATATGTCTTTTGGGGGGACGACAATAGAATTGGCTGCAAGGATGATTACACCAGATGGATGAGTTCATTTTCGTTCCTGGCAAATACCGTTGTCTACGGTACGACAGGAGGGAATACCTATCTGTATAGATTAATGAATGACTTAACCACAGGGACAACTCAGCCAACCTGGCCGACCTGGCCTGCAGGCAGCACGGTTACGGAATCAGGTGTGCAGTGGAAGGAATGTTCGTGGAGGGCATCTACAAACTATAATTTGGGCGAGGTTGTTGCTCCAATTCCAAGTTCGTCTAACAGCTACCTCTCCGGCTACTTTTTCCGGGAATCACGATTCTGGAGTGGGACGACAGCCTTTGGGGAACCGACCTGGACAAACTGTATTAGCTCTGGGGATGAGTGCTATGAAAACTGGCCGGGAACGGCGTGGTGGCAAAATGCAGCCTATTATGGTTTTCCGGCGTTATCTGTTAATTATGCCACAAACTCTCGTACCTACGATGACGACAAACATACGGCCGGCACCGGAGGCAATGCGGGAAATAGCACCAGTGGCGCCGGTCCGACAAATAAAAGGTCAAGCGACAGTTACTACACGAGCCCTGCCAACCCGACGACCTGGCTGGCAGATAGAGGAAATTCCTCTACGGTGAATCCTACATATGCCTACAGGATGGAGGTGGTCAGAAACAGCGCAACGGGAACCTATAGAATAAAATCATGGATCAAAACCTGCGATCCCACGTGGAGCGCATCTACCGCATACGCAATCAATGATCGAGTTAAACCCACAACGAACAACGGGTATTATTATATCGCTCAGACAGCCGGAACAAGCGGTGCTACCGAACCGGCCTGGCCTGCGACTGTTACAGATGAGACGACTGTTACCGATGGGACGGTTACGTGGGTACCAATTCAGATCCCTTCCATCCCTCCCACGTGGAGCGCATCTACCGTATACGCAATCAATGGTCGAGTTAAACCCACAGCGAACAACGGGTATTATTATACCGCTGTGACAGCCGGAACAAGCGGTGCTACCGAACCGGCCTGGTCTGCCAGCGGGGCCGTGACCGATGGGGCGGTTACGTGGGTACCAGTTCCAATGCCCGTTTGCAACAATTATACCAATGGAGCTCTTGGCGACGTGCGATCTGATTATACTGCCCATAGCCCAACATTAGATAGAACTGTCACGCTTGACACGACATACAATACCGCATTCAGTAAATTCCTTTTCGGCTGGACAACGGCATCGGGAGGAGCTACCCAGAAAGCGGATGTATGGAAATTCAGGCTGACTTTCAAACCATAGACACCTGCCCCATAACTGGTACGTAAATTGAGGTCCGACGTGCACCATTGCACTGCACCATTGGGGTCAGGTCTTTTATTTTAACATTTTCTTGTTTTCCCATCTGTTCTTTGCTATCCTACCTTAATGGCCCGTCCGCTCCGCATCGAATACCCCGGCGCCCTCTACCACGTTACCTCCTGTGGCAATGCCCGGCAGAAGATATTCAGAAGTGATACGGACAGAATATATTTCCTTGACCTCATGGGGAAGACCGTCACGCGGTATCACTGGATATGCCATGGCTATTGCCTGATGGACAATCATTACCACCTGATCATTGAAACCCCTGAAGGCAACCTTTCCCGTGGCATGAAGCATCTCAACGGCGTCTACACCCAGAAGTATAACTGGCGATACAAGAAAACTGGCCATATTTTCCAGGGCAGATTCAAGGCGATCATCGTCGATAAGGACAACTACCTCCTCCAACTCTGCAGGTATGTGCTCCTCAACCCCGTACGGGCAAAAATAGTTGGAAC
Source organism: Syntrophorhabdaceae bacterium (assembly GCA_028713955.1). NCBI lineage: Bacteria > Pseudomonadati > Thermodesulfobacteriota > Syntrophorhabdia > Syntrophorhabdales > Syntrophorhabdaceae > Syntrophorhabdaceae bacterium. The sequence goes on along the minus strand of JAQTNJ010000138.1, from coordinate 3,162 downwards.
CCCCGATGCTTGGAAATGGAGCAGTTATCATGCAACGACGGGAAAGGAAAAACCGGAGGAGTATCTCACGACAGGCTGGGTGCTCGGGCAGTTCAGTGATCAGAAAAAGCGCGCCCAAAGATTATTCAAAGATTTTGTTATGAAGGGTATTCATGATACTACGCTCTGGAAGAATGTAAGAGGGCAGATCTTTCTCGGAGAGAAAGAGTTTATTGAGCAATGCAAAAAGACTCTGGGAAAGTATGATGCGTTGCAGGAGGTGCCAAGATCCCAGCGATTTGCCGACAGGCCTTCCTTAGAATACCTCTTCACGGACACCATGAAACAACGGAAGCAGGAACGAAACAAAGCTATCTATGATGCCTGCATAAAGTATGGCTATACGCAGAAAGAGGTGGCTGACTTCCTTGGTCTTCACTATGCAACGGTGAGTAATCTGATCCGGAACCGTGAGAAAAGATGAAATGCAAGATAAAAGACCTGACCCCAGTTCTTAGGCAAACAAATTTCATTAGAAAAATTGGTATGATACAGCATTTTCTTGTTGACATATCTCAGGAAACTATGCAAACATCTATAATGTAATGAGAAATTGGTAAATATTGTGTGAGAGGGAGGGGTTGTTATACGGAATTCAAAACATTTAGAGCATTGTAATATTCGCAAAACGGTTAACCACTATGTTATAATCAATACTTTTAGGAAAACGGCGTGGATATCTTAGGGATCGACATAGGGACTGTCAGCGTAAAGTACGTAAAGGCCAAAGAGGCCATGGGTAAATGGTCTGCGGTCTCGTCAGGCGATTATCCCTATAAGGGCAGTTTTGATGACCTTGAGATGATACTCGCTGATATCAAGGTCAAAGAAGGGGACGATGTAGAAGTCGCCATAGGTATAAGCTCCCAGGAGATCATCAAGAAGACCTTCACCATCCCGATCCTTCCGAAAAAGGAACAAAAAGACGTCCTCAACTGGTCTACCACCAAGATCCTGACCACGCCCCTCGATGATATGATATATGAGCACCTGATGCTTGGGGAGATCGACGAGAAAGGGGTCAATAAAGATGAGGTCCTTTTTGTGGGGGCGCCCAAGCATTATATCAATAGCCTCCTCTCTGTCTTTGAGAACGTTGGTTTCCATAATGTCAGCATTATTACCGATATCGCATTCGCATACGTCAATGCCATAGGTGAGAACGGAAATAGTTCGACGGCAATTATCGATGTTGGCGGGCGGAGGACGGGCCTCTATATTGCGAATGCGAAAAGACTCATGTTCGCGCGGGAGATCCTCACAGCCTCCGAGAGCTTTTCCGACGCACTGATGAGCGGACCGGGACTTTCCTATGACCAGGCAGAGCAGTATAAGCGTGAGAGGGGTTTCGATGAGGAACTCGCAGAGATAATGCGCCTGCCTTTTGAAAGGCTTGAAGGCGAGATCCTCAGAACACTGAGCGTGTATAATCAGCGGTACCCTGATAAACCGGTTTCAAAGGTGTTTATATCGGGACGCGGATCGAAGATTCCGAAATTCCTCGAGAGGATGAAGGAATCGCTCGTTGAAGAGGTATTATCCCTTGAAAATGTGCCCGATATCGAGGCGGAGTATATACCGGCGTATACGCTGGCTGTGAGCAAAACAGGGGGGTTCCCTAACCTTTTGCCGGAGCGGGTACTGCAAAAGGGCCGGGAAAAATCATACAAAAATCTGGTTGTTATCGGGACGATTGGCGTTGTGGTAATACTTTTCCTTTTATCGTTCGCCATGTGGGGCATGTTGAGCAACGCCAACCTGAAACTCACCCTTGAAAAGGGTAATCTCGAAAAGATAAAGGAAGGGGTCAAAAAACTTTCCGCCCCTGCTCAGACCGCCGTGAACTACAATGAAATCCTGATGGTCAAAAACGAGATCCAGAAAAAGGACCTTACATTTGTCACCCTCTTGAAGTTCCTCTCTTCGCAATTACCACGGGATGTTTATCTCAAGTCAATTGAATTTGGCGAAGACAATCCGGTATCGGCAGCCCCGTCCTCAACCCAGCTTCTCCCGCCGCCAATCCCCGTAGGGCAGGGTGTCCCCGTCCCCAAAGTCGCCCCGGGATCGCCTGCGCAGGCAACGGCGAAGACATCAGGAAACGAGTACCCGCTGGTATTAAAGGGCTATATCATGGGAGAAGCGGACAGCCTCGAATTGACGTTGTTTAACCTCATGCTTACCTTAAAAAAATCAGGTTTTGTCCAGGATGTGGAGCTCACCAATAAAGAGATGAAAACACTGAAAGGCAAACAGGTCATGGAATTTACCATCACCTCGCGGTGCGTGAGATATGAAATTTAAGTCGATCTATATATGGTATGGTATACCAATTGCCCTCATTATCATCTGGGTATTCGCTGTGTATCTGCCATTTTCCTCTCAGGTCAAGAACCGGGCAAGATCCCTGGAATCCGTTAAGCAGGAGAGGAAGCAGGTAGAGGCATCGATAGCAACAATATCCCAACAGGCGAAATCTGATGAGAAATGGAAAGAATCCCTGAACGAGTTCAAGACGCAGGCGCCCCTGATCGAAAAGATGCCAGATTTCATCAGAGAGATATCAAGGGCTGCCCGGAACCGGGGGGTCATAATAGACAATGTGGTCAGCATCCACTCCACGATCGATACGGAACAAAAGTCTAATATCATCAGCCCTGTCTTTGAGTTTGAGTTAAAAGGCGGATTCCTTGAGACGGGAAGATTTTTCGAGGAACTTTCAAAAAGGATTGCCTTCAGGGGCGTTCAAAAGGCGCGGATCTCCTATAACGAGAAGCAATATCCTCTGCTGACCGGCAAATACATCATTGAGTTCAAGGCATTGAAGGGGAAGATGTTTGAAGGTAAGTAAACCGATTGTCATCATAGGCATCCTTGGGATACTCCTCGCCGGGTACATACAATTTTTTACCGGCAAGAAGAAGACGCCCACACCTGTGCCGGCAGCGGCGCCGGCAGCCCAGGCCCCTGCGCAGACAGCGCCGGCAGTGACACCGGCAAAGCCCGGGGCAGCAGTACCCGGCATCCCTTCAAAAGATGGAAAGGCAGTAATGCCGCAGAGATTTGATAAAGAACAATTTGATAAACTCGGTGTTGCATGGACACGGGACCCGTTCCTCCTGC
>JAQTNJ010000137.1 GCA_028713955.1 Syntrophorhabdaceae bacterium | reverse complement strand
ACGGCATCGAAGTCGCGAGCCTCAAATCAATGAACAACCTGAAGAATGATAAGGTCTACCCTAATATGAAACTGAAGCTTGCCAGTTATTCACATAAAAAGCAGGTGTCAAAGGTCAAGTACCACGTAGTCAAAAAGGGTGAGACCCTGGGGTCCATCTCCGATAAATACGGCACAGACGTGGCAAGTCTTAAATCACTAAACAAACTGAAGAGCAGCAAGATCGTCGCCAACATGAAACTCAAGATCCCACGGGACGAAGGCTAAAACTCCGCAGCACACAACCGAATCAAACCCCCTCCTTAAGCTTCTATGACCTTCATCGAGAGATAGGGCGCCAATCAAGCCCGCAAAGACGCGGGATAAAGGCAGTGAATAGCAAGAGAAAAAAACCAAAGAGATAATAAGCGACCAGCATCCGGTTTGCTGTTGTTTTTTTTCGTCCCTCGTCCTTCGGTCCTTTTCAGCAAAAAAGAAATCCTTTTTGGTCAAAATACAGCATAGTTAAGGGACGTTGCTTCGCCTAAGTCCGGGGTAGGTGCATGCGGCGCGGTTCAGGGGAGCGAAAATTCCGGAAAGACTATGAAAAAATGCTTGACAGGTAGGTGAGGACTAATATATATGTATAAATATATGCATTAATATATGTAGGAATATATAAATTATGAAAACCTTACGACATCAAGCCTATAAGACTATCAAAGACAAAATAATCTTTTTACGGGTAAAACCAGGGGAAAGCCTGTTTGACTCTGAACTTGCAAAAGAGCTCGGTATAGGCAGAACACCGGTCAGGGAAGCCTTATTAATGCTCGAAAATGAGAAGCTGGTCGAATCTAAAAATAAGCTGGGTTACATGGTGCGTAAGCTCTCTCGCGAGGAGGCTTATGATTATTTTGCTATCCGTCAGGTTATTGAGGATTTTGCTATCCCCCTTATCATTAAGGGACTTACAGATAATACCATCGCAGAGCTGGAGCAAAATATCGAAAAGGTGAAGAGATATGTAGAAAAGAATGATTTTTACAACATCATTCGCTATGAGACGGAGTTTCATGAAATTCTCTACCGCACAACCAATTCAAAGGTGTATATAGAGGTTATTTCAGGACTTGTTGATAAGTTTCAATGGCTGAGAGCTATAGGCCTGAGTGCGCCCGGGGGGGTTCAACAGTCCCTGGGAGAACACATGAAAATACTTGCTGCCTATAAGACAGGAGACATTTCAGAGATCAAAAAATTGACGGAAGTGCATATTCAGGATGCAAGAGATAAGTTTGCCTCAATGGAACAAATTATTTTCTAAAAAGACCAAATAAGGGGTTTATGAAGCAACGGTTATGAAAAGCCGGAATAACTTTCAGGAGGTTGTCATGAGAAGAAAAAGTTTTTTCTATGGGATCGGTGGTATTATTGTAATGTTGGCATTTATTGCAGCGGCATTCGTTACTGCCTGGCCGGTTTCTGCAGCTGAAAAGCCTATCGAGTTGAGTCTCAATCACCTTTTCCCGGAGGTATCGTGGTTCCATAAAAATGCAGTAATTCCATGGAAAAATATGGTTGAGCAAAAAAGCAAAGGCAGACTTAAGATCAATGTCTACCCGAGCGGCGCCCTGGCAAAGGCCGGTACAATGTACGATGCTCTCAAGGCAGGCACGATCGACATCGCCTGGGATCCGGGGCCTTACTACATAGGCCGTTTCCCGATGAGCGAGGCCACGCAACTTCCTTTCCTGGGCGCTCAGTCTTCCTGGGCTGCAAGCCGTGCCTGGATGGACCTGTACTATGCATTTCCGGAACTCAGGAAAGAGTATGCTGACGTAAAGCTTCTATGGTTGTTCTCCCAGGGCCCTGCACAGCTTATTACGCGGAAACCGGTTAGAAAACTCGAAGACATGAAGGGACTGATCGTGAGAGCCCCCGGCGGAATGGGTGATTATATAAAGGCCTTAGGTGGTTCCCCGGTCTCAATACCTGCTCCTGAAAGCTACCTTGCGTTGTCGAAGGGGACAATAGATGCAACGGTGTTTCCAGGCGAGGCAATCCCGACATGGAAACTTCATGAGGTGACAAAATACGTAAACATGAGTAATATTGCCGTTCAGTGGTTCTGGGCAGCCATGAACAAAGATAAATACAACAGCCTGCCTAAAGACCTCCAGAAGGTCATAGACGAATGCAGCGGTACGGTGGGCGCCGATATTGTCGGAAAGGCGTGGAATGATGCCGATAAGGCAGGGTTCGAACTGGCGAAACAGAAGGGTATGGAGTTTATATACCTTACCCCGGATGAGGAGAAACGCTGGGAGCAGCAAGTTTCCCCGGTTACGGATAAATGGATAAAGACCATGGAGGCTAAAGGTTATCCTGCAAAGAAGTTTGTGGATGCAGCGAAAAAATCCATAGCGAAATACAATAAGCAGTTGGCCGGCACGAATAAGTAAACACATAACCGGTCGCAGATTTCCATCATAGGCAAAGCCGTAGGTTACTCACTGAAAAGGGAGGAACAGGGTGGGTCTGGAAAGATTTATCAGGACAATGGACAGGATGGTCAATTCGTTAAGCCGCTTACTTAACTTCGGCGGTGCCGGTTTCTTATTCATATTAATGCTCCTGGTGATGGCCCATGTAATAGGACGATATATATTAGTATTGCCGATACCTGGATCAGTTGAGCTTATAGAGTTTTTAATGGTTTTGGTTGTGTTTTTTGGGTTTGCTGAATGTGCAGTTCAACGCGGCAATGTCTCTGTCGATCTGTTTGTCGACCGGTTACCCGGAAAGGCTCAGGCAGTTATCGATGCCCTGACCTGTCTTCTCAGTATAGGTATTGTATCGCTCATAACCTGGCAAAGCGCAATACAAGTAAAAAGCTTGTGGCAGTCAGGGCTCGTATCCGGCGTATTGCATATCCCCCATTGGCCTTTCGCAATCGTGATGGTTCTTGGCTGGGCCGCATTCACGCTGGTGCTTATAACACATTTCTTCGAGAATCTGGGGAGGGTTTTAAGGAAATGAGCCCATTTACTATCGGACTAATCTTCATCGGCATCCTCCTCATCCTGTTGTTTTTACGTATGCCGGTTGGACTTGCGATGGCCCTTATCGGTTTTATCGGGTTTGCCTATATAACCAATGTGGGAGGCGCCTACGGTCAATTGAGGATCGTTCCGATAAGCATTACGGCAAACTATGACCTTTGCGTTATCCCTCTCTTCATGCTCATGGGTTCGTTGGCCTACCACTCCGGTTTAAGCCATGACCTTTATTACGGCGCCCACAAGTGTGTGGGCGACTTGCCGGGAGGATTAGCCATAGCTACCATCCTCGGGTGTTGCGGTTTTGCGGCTGTATGCGGCTCCACTCTGGCGACAGCCGCCACAATGGGCATGGTAGCCCTGCCGGAAATGAAAAAGTACAATTATGACCCCGCCCTGGCAACCGGCGCCGTTTCTGCCGGAGGATCACTGGGGGTGCTCATTCCGCCAAGTTCCATATTTATCATCTATGGCATACTCACGGAGCAATCGATCAGCAGACTTTTTATTGCAGGAGTTGTGCCCGGAATTCTGCTTGCCTCCTTATTTACTACCATTATCTATGTCCAGGCCAGGGTGAACCCGAAACTTGCTCCGCCGAGCGAGAGAATACCCTTTATCGAGAAGCTGAAGTCAATCAAACACATGTGGCCCGTGTTGACGTTATTTTTAGTGATCATGGGCGGACTCTACATGGGGGTATTCACCGCAACCGAGGCGGCCGGAGTTGGCGCCTTCGGCGCCTTCCTCGCCGGTTTGATCAAGAAAAGGCTCACCCGGCAAAAGCTTATTGCAGCCCTCGTGGAGGCAATGCGCTCTACCGCAATGATCTTTGTTATTATTATCGGCGCAATGATCTTTGGTTATTTCCTGACTGCAAGCAGGTTTACTACGGAACTGGCCAGCTTTATAGCCGGATTCAATGTATCACGCTATATGATCTTCGTTGGGATCATAATGATTTACATGATCCTCGGGTGTCTGATGGACACTATGGCCATGGTTATACTCACGGTGCCTATCTTTTATCCCCTTATTATAAAAATGGGCTTTGATCCCATATGGTTCGGTGTAATCATGGTGCTGATTGCGGAAATGGGGGTCATAACACCTCCAGTAGGCATGAACGTATATGTGGTGCATGGCATAGCCAAAGATGTGCCCATGTTCACCATATTTCGTGGTGCGATGCCATTTTTTATCATGATGATGGTGTGCATAGTTCTCCTCACAGTCTTTCCTCAAATCACAACCTTTCTACCCAATCTCATGGGGGGAGGATGAGGATATGAAATGTGTTTTTAAAGATAGAGCAATACAGGAGGAGGTTAAACGATGAATGTTACCAGGGATATTGTCAGCTACATCGCTGGAGCGCGCTTTGAAAACATTCCGGAAGAGGCAGTTGCAAGACTGAAGCAATTCATTCTGGACGAGATTGGCAATGCGCTGGGCGGATCTGTACTGCGATCAGGGAAGATTATCATTGAGTGGGGCAAACAGATGGGTGGTGCGCCCGAGTCGACAATCTTTGCTAATGGTACGAAAGTTCCGGCAGGAATTGCATCAGGGGTGAATACACAATTATGTATGGGCGTAGAACTCATGGAGACATATAAAAACATGTGTCATCCCGGATCAGGCATGGTAATGACAGCCCTGGCGCTTGGCGAAAGAAACAACCTTAGCGGAAAGCAAATCCTGACAGCAGTATGCACAGCATATGACGTTACAGGCAGGATCATCGATGCAACCTTCCCTTCTCCTGAATATAAGAAAAAAGTATGGAACCAAAACTGGCAAGGATGCGGACCATTGGTGACTGCGATAAAACTCCTGGGATTAAACGAAGAAGAGAGTATGAATGCTTTCGGTATGGGGTTAGGCCAGGGTCCTACGATGAATGTTCACAATATCCTCTATGTCCCGGCCTCCATGTCAAAGTGCGGAAATCAGTTTCACAACTTCGTTGCGATAAATGCAGTTCTTCTCGCAAAGTTAGGGTATACGGGTTTTTATGAGATTCTCGATGACCCCTATCCATACTGGACAACCATCTCAGACAGGAACGACTGGGAAACGTATACGAAGGGTTTGGGTAAGGACTTTTTCATTACTACCGCGATGTCTTTCAAACCCTGGCCAACGTGCAGATGGGCCCAGCCCGGGATCGAATCGCTGTTGGAGATCATGAAAACAGAAGGCCTGAAGCCGTCGGATATTGAAGAGGTCACCTACCACGCCCACGACAAGATCACGAGCTACCCGTATGACAATATAAATCCCGCTAATCCGGAGGACGCTTACTGGAGTGTTCCGTGGGCCTTTGCAAATGCCGCACTGGGTTACAAGATTGGACCGCCCTGGTACATTGATGACCGGTTTAGAGATAGCGAAATGCCAAAGTTTATGCGGAAGGTCAAGATTAAAACCCTCCCCGAGGCTGTCGAGGCCTTTGCCAGGGAGCCTGAAAAATCCATTACGCTGCTCGAGGTAAAAACAACTCAGGGGAAAATGTACACAAAAAGGACTATATATTGTAAGGGAGATTCGCAGAAACCCATGTCGCATGAAGAGATTGTCGCCAAGCTTCTTTCACAGACAGAGGGTGTTATTTCAGAAGACAAGGCGCACAAGCTTATTGAGCTTGTGGGAGACCTGGAAAACCTGCCGGATATTTCCGGGATTATTAAACTGGTGTATTAGGAGCGCAATCAACACAATCATAACAAACAAGGGGCCAGTACAATGAACAGCCACATTTACGAAAAAATCAAAGACATAGTTGGCGAGAAAAACGTATCTGATAATTATTTCGAGTTAATCAATAATACGCTTGATGCCTACCCGTACGAGCTGGATCTTGAGTCGCACGAGAAGCTACCCTATCTTGTGGTGAAGCCCAAAGACGAAAAAGAGGTGAGCGGGATATTCAAAGTGGCAAACAGCGAAAATATTCCTGTTTACCCGAGAGGATCAGGCACCAGTTTTACAGGTTCGGCAAGGGCGCCTGAAAAGGGTATCATTCTGAGTACAAGCAGGATGAAGTTTGTCGATATCAACACGGATTACGGGTATTTCGAATGTGGTCCCGGAATCACGGTCAATTCGCTTGATCTGTTGCTGGCGAAAGAGGGTTTTTTTCTGCCTGTCTACCCCGGGAGCAAGGTGGTTGCAACGATGGGGGGGATGATGGCCAACAATACCAGCGGCCATATCATCGACGCGTGTATCGGAAAACCGGCAGATTATGTCCTGGGCCTGACGGTTGTCCTTCCCACAGGAGAGATCCTCGAGACAGGCTCGAAGGCATTAAGAAAACCCGCCGGCACCGATCTCACAAAATTCTTTGTCGGCGGCGACGGTTTGATGGGTATTGTTACGCGCATAAGGATGAGGCTGGTTCCTGCAAAAGAAAAGGCCTTTGCAATTGCCTATTTCGAAAATGCAGAATCCGTAGCGCGTGCCGTTGTAAGGATGTACCGGGAAAAGGCTCCTGCACCGCTTTTTATGGAGTTTATGGACAAGGTAACCACAACCATCGGATTCGAACATGCGGGACTTCCGGTCCCTCCCGGATGCGCCATATTCTTTGCCTCCCTGGGGGCTTCAAAAGATGAGGCATCGCGCAATGTGCAGAGCCTGTTAGAGGTTATGAAGAAAGAGAATCCCATCAGGATGGAAGAGATCCGGGATCTGACCGTGTGGACAAAGATATGGACAGCGAGAGAGGTCATCATCGCATCCCTGATGCAAAAACATGATGGTCAGTTTACGGGACCTGAAATCGTTTCCAGCCTTGCAGATCTTGTGGAATGTATAAAGGAACTGGAACATTACGTTGATAAAAAACCGGTCTTCAAAGGCCTCCCGTTTTATCTGCTTGGTCATATCGGCGCATTAACGTTCCACCCAACGCTTATTGTCCCTAAAAATCTGGATAACGAAACAAAGAGAAGTATTGTCGCGGCAGGATTGGAAGTGGAATCTGAAATGAACTTGAGATTCGGCACATGCGGAGGCGAATGGGGCCAATTTGGAAAACGGAATACCTTTTTTAAACAGAGATACGGGGATAAGGCCTATGACCTCGTAAGACAGACAAAAAGAGTTTTTGACCCAAACGACATTCTCAGTCGCGGGTTATTGAGCCCATAATGCGTTAAGACCCTTTAAGGGATTCCGGCGCATCTAAGTAAAAACATTTTTGGGAGCTACGATGGAAAATCAAAATGAAAGCGGCAATGAGTTGAAAAGGGATATCCTTGAGATAGTGTCCAGATGTGTCAAGTGTCGTTTCTGCATCTCACAGTGCCCGGTTTATGAGGTGTCGGATGGCTGGGTAACCCAGGGGGGATCCGGGATCACCCAATCCCTTTATTATGGCATAAAGCTGGGCAGGATAGACAAAGATTTAAGGGACATCCTGATGCGTTGCACCACCTGCAGGAGTTGTGAGATTATCTGCGACAGACTGATGGCAGGGGTAAAACTGGTAGACGCGATCAAAATGGGCAGGAGGCTGCTTCTTGAGGAGGAGGTACCGCCGATCCGCGAACAGCAGAAGGCATTGGAGAACCTGCAGGTAGTCGGCAATCCATACGGTATGCAGCCTTCAAAGAGGACGGCATGGGCCGCGGACCTCGATGTCAAAAAGGCAGAGGAGGCACCGGGGAGCGATGTCCTCTATTACGTGGGATGCACGCCCTCGTATGACGACCGGGTGAAGGCCGTGGCCAGATCGATCGTTAAAATCCTGAAGGAAGCTCATGTGGACTTTGCCATTATGGAAGATGAAAAATCTTCCGGGGACCTTGCGTTGACGATGGGGGAGTACGGGTTATTCGAGTTGCTGGCAGAGGAGAATCTCGGAAGAATTCAAAAACCGGGGTTTAAAACTGTTATCACCACCTCCCCCCATGATTTCAACTGTTACTTAAAAGAATACCCTGAGGAGATGAGGAAGATTGAGATCAAACATTATACCCAGTTCCTCTCCGGTCTTATAGAACAGGGAAAGATACAATTCAAAAATACGATAAACAAGAAGGTGACATACCACGACCCATGTTATCTGGGAAAACATAATGGCATCTATGAAGAGCCGAGGAAGATATTGAAAAGCATCCCCGGGATAGAACTGGTTGAGATGCAGAGGAACAGGGAAAACAGCCTCTGCTGCGGAGGCGGAGGCGGCAGGATGTGGGCGGATTTTCTTGAAGAGCCGCGCTTAGCCGAGGTCAGGATACTGGAAGCGATAGACGCCGGGGCGGAATTATTGGCGACCGCATGCCCCTTTTGTCTCA
>JAQTNJ010000136.1 GCA_028713955.1 Syntrophorhabdaceae bacterium | reverse complement strand
ATCCGGGTATAAGACAAAAGGCGGAACAGCTGAGCAAAGACTGTCGCACAAGGAAAGAGCCTGAAACGTATGTGTAAATCAATCAGGGCCAGATGACAGCCTGTTGAAAAACATAAAAAAACTGAAATTCGCATCCATAGGGAGGAGGATTGCAGGGTAACACTATTTTTTATCGATTTCCCTGACAGTAGAATCCAGTTCCAACCCCTTGCTGTTATCCGTGGAATCAATGTCCTCCAAGGCGCTGAAGATTTCATATAGATCTTTCATACAAAATATATGGAATAGGAGGAAAATGGAATAAAAGGGTGGGCATGACGGGAAACAGATGCTGTTCAATGTTCTATGTTCAACGTTCAAGGTTAAGGCTTTCCAGCGAAGGGAAGTTATTGAATAACGAAGGGCGTCTCCCAAGTTACTTGGTCAGGTCGTCTGTAAGTATCTCTTGGTGAACTCTTGCGGTTTGAGGATCTCGATACCTTGAAAACCAGAAACCTTGAGCAGATGCTTGTCTCCGCTCACAATTATTTTACTTCCACCGGCTATTGCACATGCAAGGAACTTGTCATCATCGGGATCACTGCAAACCGGTTCTAATAATCCTTGTGCGTTATATAACTCTGCTTCAACAGTAACCAGGTCAATCATCGGATGCACGTCAATCAAGGGATATTCTTCAGCCAAAATCTTGCCTACCCTGCTGTATTCCGCAAGTATCTCAGGTGAGATCACGAGTTGGATCTTACCATCTCGCCATGCTTCGAGGATACGATGCGGCGGTCCAGTAAAAAAGATACCCGAGATGAAGACATTCGTATCGAGGACGATCTTCACTTTTTGTTCCGGGTCTTTGCAATTGCAGCTTCGATGTCTGATCGTTTCAATCCCGCATCTTTTGCCTGCCTGCGGGCCGTGGCAATCAATGCGTCAAACTCCTTCATGGACGGCCTGGAGATGGATTTAAATATGACCACGTCTTTTTCTCCTACAACAATGAACTGCGCCCCGGCCTTTAAGTTCAGTCGTTTCCGTATATCCTCAGGAATGACGACCTGCCCCTTGGAAGACATCTTTGTGGTTGCCGGATTTGTCATAAAAACCTCCGAAACAATATTCTTACTGGTAAGATTATAACCCGGATGCCTGAACTTCACAAGCCCAAAGACAAAAGAACCCTGCCCTTCGTTTGCTATATTGCAGTTCCTTCCTGCTCTCAGCTTCCTCCCGTTATCCACGGAATCAATGTCCTCCAAGGCATTGAAGACTTCAACCTAGATTTTCCACGTAGGAGAAGCACTTGTGTCGGGATGTCCCCGCAAACACGCTCATTACGCTCCAGCGGCTCCAATCGCTCGCGCTTAAGCTTCGGAACTTTTGCTTACGCAAAAGACCGAGCTTCCTTGCCTCACGACGGTTTGCTAAAGGACATCCCGACACTGTGCTAATGAATTATCCGGGATTAATGAAAACCTCTGACAATCAGTAGATTCCCCCTTGCAAAATATATCGAATAGGAGGAAAATGGAATAAAAGGGTGGGGTATGAGGGGGAACAGAAGCTGTTCAACGTTCAAGGTTAAGGCTTTCCAGCGGAGAGAATTATTTATGTTTTTATGGATGTCTCCCCATCACCCCTGGGGTAAATAAGTCGATTACAATCGATACGTCAATAACAATCTATCCGCTACTATCTCTGATTCTAAGGTTTGACCGCCCATTTGAAACCGGCGAAGCATGGACCGCCCGACATTGACAAAGATCTCTTCCTCGAAGAGACCTTTTGGAATGGGGAGATCGCAAACTAAATCTCCTGACTTCTTTGTGCCATCAATACTTAAGGCTACATAAACACCCTTTGATTTACACTGAATAATCTCTTCGCACAAATCTTCCAACCTAAATTGTTGTCCACCATAAAGAATAGATTGGCTGTGCTTATATGGTGGATCACAATAAACAAGATCACCTCTTTGGGCTTTTCTCATTGCATCACGATAATCCATCACTTCAAAGTCGGCGAGCCTGATCCTCTCGTGCCACAGATCAGTTCGCTTGGCAAAATTATCGGGTGTTATGGGCTCGTGTACCCCGCATGGCGTTGACATATAGCCGTCAAGTTGACGAAAACGCACTACTCCGCCATAACAGCAGCGACACAAAAATAAAAGGTCAGCTCCGTTTGGAGCACGATTATAGCAAGCTTTTATCCGTTCATAGCCTTCTCTCTTATAATCTCCATGAGCTATTTGCCAACGTTCCCTGTACCATGTCTTTACCTTTTCTGGGTTAACCTTTAGCGTGTGCCATATCTCTATGAGCGGTGCAAATAAATCCGAGGCAAGGGCATTGCGTGGCGCAAGAGTAGCCAAAACCCCGCCACTTCCCACAAATGGTTCAAAGTAGCGCCCGAATCTATCCGGAAATAACCCTACGATCTCATGTGCGAATCTTTGCTTATTACCGATCCACTTCAATAGTTGGATGGTAAATGGCCTGATGTATTTGTGGGGGGCATCATTAAAAAGCACTTCTTGTATCATCGAGGTTATGCCTCCTCCGTAGTCTATACCGCATAATCATATCCCAATTTGGGATATTGTACAACATTATTCTATATTAATACAAATGGTCAAAAAAAGTGCAACAGATAAAAAGAAGGTAAGAGATCTTCTTCGCCAGCTTCGTGAAAAGGCTGGACTTCGTCAAATAGATTTAGCCGTGCGCCTGAACAAGCCGCAATCCTTTGTAAGTAAGTATGAGTCCGGGGAGAAAACCTTGAACTTCTTAGAAGTAAGAGAAGTATGTCAGGTTTTGAATATCCCCATGGCCGAATTTGTATCTCAATTTGAGAAGCAGGCAAATGAAAGCTGACCACAGATTCGCGAGTCTGCCAAAATCCTTTTGGGCAACCGTGAGGAGCCTTAGTCAAAAAATAGGGTACACGGTGCGACGTGAAAACCAAGTCAAAATACCTATTGTAAAAGAAATTCGCCAGGCATTTGAAGATTTACATCTGAATCCCGAACACATCGGTAACACCGATAACCCAACAGAGTTTGGGAATACCCTGCTTGCTTACTACGAACACCGTGCCAACGTTCTTAACAACTTTGTTGAACCACGCCTTATGGATGTAAAACGAGCAAGGTTAGAGTTCGAGGCCCTGAAGAAAAAACTTAAGCCGCGGTGCCCTTTGCCTTTGAACAAGCAGAAAGGCAAAAAGAAGACACCTGCCTATTTTACCGGCATTATCAATATGCTGATTGAAGCGTATTCAAATGGTTTATCCTGCGACTATGATCCCCGGGAACTTACAACCGTCACAAAGGACGGTTCCCCAATTCGAACGTTAGCGCGACGTGTAGACGGCGCTTTCCCTGGAGCCGTTAACCCCGTTGCTATATGGGAAATCAAGGAATACTATCACACGACGACATTCGGTAGTCGGGTAGCTGATGGCGTATATGAAACTTTGCTGGACGGGTTAGAATTGGAAGAGCTTAGAGAACACGAAAAGGTGAAAGTCTTTCATTATTTGATGCTTGATGCTCACTACACGTGGTGGGACTGTGGTAAATCATATTTGTGCCGGATCATCGACATGCTTCACATGGGCTATGCGGATGAAATCCTGTTCGGTTATGAAGTTGTCGAACGCCTACCAGATCTTGTAGAAAGCTGGGTAAATCTCGTTTCAGAGACAAACAAGCAGCCCCAACAATAAACTTACAGCGGATCGCGTATCTCACCCAATAAAGTGGACACTCTCGACTAACGATAAGAAAGGAGTGTACAACGGAAACAGGGAGAATGCTGAAAAATGAGGGCGACATTGTGCCGTGGAGCTACTCCATTGCAATCCGTTATTCTTGTATTCTTGTTGCTGGGACTGCGAAGCCTGTGCACTTGTAGCTGAAGAAAAAAGCCGGAAGGAGCTTTATTGCTCACTTTTGTTCGCAATGAAACCGTACCATTAGCGAGCCTCGAGCACTGCTTGATGGCCACCCATGTCGGTTTCTCCATGGGTACCCGGCTGATGGTCGTGCCGGCCAGGCGCGGTTTCTTGCCAACGTTGCTCGACTTCGCTTGCAACGAAACCTTACTCGTTGCCTGAGCGAACAGAGCGAGTTCGAGAATTAAACCCGGATACCTCGTGAGAGCATCAGTGTCGGACTTTCCTTAAGCAAATCGTCGTGAGGCGAGGAAGCTCGGTCTTTTGCGCCAGCAAAAGTTCCGAAGCCGAACGCGAGCGACATAAACCAGCCCACACCGTGGGTGAGAAGGGGTGGCTCCACGGACTTTGTTCGTGGAGGGGGCGACGTGAGCCCCAGAAATAGCAAGCCGCTGGAGCGGAATGAGCGCGTTTGCGGGGATAGCCCGACACCGATGCTCATCCTAATACCGAATTGCCTTCATTCATACAGCTTCGTTGCCTTCGTCGTCATCGACTCGACGTACTGAAATGTACGCCTCCGTCGCCTCCTCCTCGTCGCCTCGCTTTATTTTTGAATGCAACTCGGTATAAGTGGAAAATCCGTGATTGTTCCATGATAAGCAATAAGGAGCGAAAGGGAAGCAGGGATCGTTCCGGCGAATTAATGATTGTGTGCTTTATTATTTGATTTTCTTTCCAAGCACTATTGACGTTTCGATCTGGCGGTCGGGGATGGACCAGTATTTGCGGAGCAGCCCGTCTTTGTCGGGCATGACCTCGTAGCCGTGTTTCTTGTAAAAGTCTATCGCCCAGGTGGCCGCCTTCCATGTGCCGATGAGAAGCCATTCGGTATCGACCTGCTTTTCGATGAACGCGAGGAGCTTCGAGCCGATCCCTTTTCCCTGGTGCTCCATGCCCACGTACGCGTGGCGTATGAGGGTCGCATCTTTGATGCGCTCTTTCCCCATGACGCCAAGGAGCTTCAGATCCTTCCTGTAGCCGTAAAAGCGCATCCTGCGCATCTCTCCCGTCAGCTCCTCCATCGGCATGTAAGGCTCATGATAGCGATCCTCCGGGATCACACCCCTGTACCGTGTTGCGCCGTCGTTGACTACTTTGAAGACCTTTTCTTCGTCCCTTGCCTCGAATATCCCTTCCTTCCAGAAGCCGAAGAGGTCGTAGGCATTCCGGAAGCCTATGCGGGACATTGCCTTCTCGTCGCCCACGAGATAGTAGATCACATCGTAATTCTTACGGATCCCCGGAACAGCGGGGAAGTCGGTGCCGAAGAGGTACTTGTGGCTGAACTTCGCCATGGACGGAAAATACTGGAGCAGGTTCTGCGGAGGCAATCCCGACACGTCGATATAGACGTTCTCAAGGCTTTTCGCGAGGAATTCCGCTATCTGGTACCAGAAGACGCGGCCGCCGTGGGAGAGGATGACCTTCATATCAGGGAAATCGCTGATCACGTCATCAAAGGTATAAGGGTCAGAATAGCGCACCTTTGAGCCCTTGATGAGGCTTGTGCCTGCGTGGAAAAAGACAGGCAACCCTGTTTTCTCACAATGCTCATAGATGGGGTAGAGCCTTTGGTCATTGGCGTAAAAGAGGCCGTGGATGGGGTGTATCTTGAGCCCCCTGGCGCCCTTCTTCAACTGGTCTTCAAAGGCGCCCGCAAGGTCGTCATGGTAGTTAGGGTTGAGGTTCGCGATGGGGATAAATTCAGGATGTATGGCGTTGATCTCGAGCGCCCTTTCAAAGGGCATGACCCCTGCGGTATGGGGTGAATATTCGGGGATCAGGATACCGCCGAAAACTCCCTCCCGCTTTATCACATCCCCGTATTCCCGTGACAGCTGGTTCCCCGCTTCGTCGTATATCTCGGGCGCGTAGGGACCGGCGTCCATCCAGAGCCGTTTTGCCGGATCAGTCCATTCATGCATGTGGCCGGCATGAATATGGACGTCGATGATATCCATACACTTCGTTATATAGTATGGGAAAAGCTATGGCAAGAAAAAAGGAAATTCCCTTCATTCATATTTTTATTGAAACAGGATTTCCTGTATGTGTTAATTGTACACTATGGCAACGACCATTGACCCGGATCGTGACCACAGGTTTTACATGCTTGGCGTGATCCACAGGGATACAAGGAATCCCGTGCTGCTCCCCCGGTGGATTGCCCATATCGGGCCCGATATCATTACCCTGGAATTTTCACAGTACGGGCTGATGTTCCGGAAAGAAAATCGTGACAGATATAAAAAACGTATTGACGAAGTCCTTAAAAAACTGAAAAATGATAAGAGATCGTATAATGAAGCTGCTGTGGAAAATCTGGAATCTTTCATGAACATGCCAAACGAATATGAGATCGTTTCCGAATATTCCATTGAACAGCATATCCCGTTCTATTTAATTGATATGGATCTCTTTTCTTACTTAAAATTACAGAAGGCTGAAGAATTGTTTGACGCAGACAACATCGAGAGGCTTTTGACTGGTACCGATGCCGGGAACGGCTCCTGTGAGGCGGCAATGGCGCGGCTCTTTTTTAATTCCGGTTTAAAGAGCGTCCCTTATGACGAAGAGATGTATGTCCGTGACAAATATATGGCTGACAGGCTGACTCTTCTGATGAAACACTCTCCCGATAAGAGGTTCCTCCATATTGCAGGCTGGAGGCATCTTGAAGATCCCTATCATCTCTATGCCCCACTGAACCCCCTGAAGGTATTTCCCTATGATTAAGTTGTTTGTTTTTGATCTCGGCAATGTGATCCTCCCTTTTGAACACAGGCAGATCGTGTACAAGCTCCATGAGGTGTCCAGGGTAGCAGGACGGTTTTCTCCTGATGAGATCTTCAGGTATATGTTTGATATGGAGAACGGTCTCATCAATGCCTATGAAGAAGGCTTGATGTCTTCCCTCGATTTTTTTGTGAAGTTGAAGGAAAGGTATAAGCTTGAGATAGACTTTGAGGAATTCAAGGATATATGGAACCCTATCTTCCGGGAAGATCCCGAAGTGAATGATATCATCCTCTACCTGAAAGGCAAAGGATATCCTCTTTTTCTTCTCAGCAATACGAACGAGCTTCATTTTACCTATATCACGGAGCTCTACCCGATCGTGCATTTAATGGAGGAGTGGATACTCTCCTTCGAGATCGGTGCAAAGAAGCCGAAGCAGAGGATATATGACGAGATCTTCAAAAGAACGGATGTGAAAAGAAGCGAAATCCTGTTTATCGATGACATAAAGCGATATGTAGAGACGGCAATAGGTTTTGGTTTGCAGGGAATTGTTTTTAAGCAAGCCGGTGACTTGTGGAAGGTGATAAAGGAGAATCTGATATAACAATGATCAAATATCCTCACATAGATCCCGCGATTATCAAGATAGGACCTTTTTCACTGCGGTGGTATGGCCTCATGTATGTTATTGGTTTTGCCTCTTCGTACCTGCTGACCATTTACCAGTTGAAAAAAAGGGCCCTCAAGATCGAACGGACCAGGATAGACGACCTCTATTTCTATCTCATCGTCGGGCTTATCATCGGCGCGAGGCTCGGATACATTCTTTTTTATAATCTACCGTTCTATTTCAAAAATCCTTTGGAAATATTTGTTCTCTGGCACGGCGGGATGTCTTTTCACGGGGGACTCATAGGGGCCTTTGTTGCCGGATATATTTATATAAAGAGGAAAAAGCTCGATTTTTTTCTGATCATTGACCTTATAATCCCTACCTGCCCTATCGGTATAGGGTTCGGCAGGCTCGGCAACTTCATCAACGGTGAGCTGTTCGGAAGGCCCTCCGACGTGCCGTGGGCCATGATATTTCCTAATGGCGGCAACGCCCCGCGTCACCCGTCACAGTTGTACGAGGCCTTTTTTGAAGGATTCCTTCTCTTTGTAATACTCTGGATTTATAAGGATATGAAGCGGCGCGAGGGCGATGTCTTTGCCCTGTTCCTGATCCTCTACGGATGTTTCAGGATCTTCTGTGAATTTTTCAGGGAACCGGATGTCCAGATAGGCCAGATCCTTGGCCTTTTCAGCATGGGACAGCTTTTAAGCGGCCTGACGATCGCAGGCGGATTGTTCCTGAAATACTACTGGCTGCCGAAAAAAACAGCACGCACCTGAAATCTTATACGATCTCCACCAGCCCGGTGTCGATATTGTAATATGCGCCGACGACCTTGACCTTTCCCGCCCTGACCAGTTTCGCAAGGATAGGCGCTGAAGTCTTTACCTGTTTTGCAACGAGTTCAACATTTGCCCTGATGGCATTGTCCGTAAGATCGCCTTTTTTGCCTTTTGCCTTTTTTACCGCGGGGGCGATTGCCTTCACGATACCCCCGATGTGTCCGTGCGCCTCTCCGCCCTGTACGGTAGCGGTG
>JAQTNJ010000135.1 GCA_028713955.1 Syntrophorhabdaceae bacterium | reverse complement strand
GGGGAACCAAGGCAAGTTACCCCCCCCCCCCCGATTGATGTCAAGTGGTTTTTTGTGGCATTTACTCAAGCTCGCATTCAGACCACCAGGCAGTATAATCCGAATGCGACCAGTCATAGTCTCTTACGTCTTTGTCATAAGTCAGGCCGAGCCCTTCGGCGAAGTTTTTGTAATGTCCAACAACTTTTTTCTGATCGCTGAATGCCTTGGTCTCGGCTTCTACCCCGCGCCACACAGAAACAAACACATATACTTTCATATTAATCACCATCTATGCCGCAGTGATGAGCCAACATAATTCTTCATGCTCTGCGGCCTCTTTCTCGGCCTGTTCTTTTTCTCTAAGCCTTCTTTCAATCTCATGGTCAATAACAGACTTTGCTTCTGGAACAAGATAATTGTCAGGGTCTCCATACCAGCCCCAGCAGCTATCGACCTCTTCCTTGTCCTCATCAACAATCCTGAATCCGTAGACCTCGCCTGAGAGGTATTGCCCGTACACCTCGGCTTCGCCCTTCAGAAGCTCAATGGCTTTCTTCTTTAAGGTTTTGTTGAACCGTTTTTTGCTCCAATTGCGCATGGCATCTTTGTTCGACATATAGGTCCAGCCGACCTGGCCGCTGTCCCACTCGGCGTGCTGCGCCCGGCCAAGAAACGGGTTTCCGTTTTCGCCTGCCCTGAGAATAAGGACCGAGTGATCGTAAAGGTACAGAGGCAGCAATATGTAATTCTTGTAAACTGTATCCGTAATAATTTTATTCACCTTTCTATCGCTGGCCTCCCATGGCTTGTCCTTGTATTCCTTCGCAAGCCTGGCCCAGCCTTTTCCGTTCTCCCAGTAGTCTATTCGGCCATTAACCGTATCGTCTGTTTCCGTGGCAAGGGTCTGGAAGAATTCTTTTGGGTTTTTATAGCTGTGCTCGTCGCCCAGGTTATATCTCCTGTGCCAGCAGATCATTTTCCCGATGTTATCAAAGGCTTTTCGGGGATTTTCTGCGCATTCGTCTATGTAAATCTCGATATCGTAGCCCTTGTACTCAATCTTCTGAATAGCGTCTTCGATAAAGCTCACCTGTCAATCAATTACTTTTTCATAGCCGTGTTCCAGGTCTAGCTCAAGCTGGCGCTCGGGTGTGCGGATGGAATTTTCCTTCATCACTTTTCGCAGTTTCTCCTGGTCGTTTCTCAGGGTTTCATACGCCACCTCGGCAGCTACTTCGCAGATCCTGCGGAGCGGAATTCCTGTAAGCTGCCTCAGCCTGTAGCTCTGGTATCCGGCAAAACTTTCCATGGAAAATCACCACCATTAATTTTTTCTATCTTGTAAATATTTTCCGGCTGGAGCATGGTGCAGTGCTCATAATCCTTTTGGGCCTCAGCTTTGGTCCTGTAAACAACCGGCTCCTCAATTTCCACGGGAATCCATGCTTTTATGACGTAAGGCATACTCGATGTTCTCTCCATCTTTTTCAAGCAAGGTGACATAACCCTCTAATCCGCCGATGGCCATACTTTCATAACCTATGACCACCTTTTTTCCGCCCTTGATGTGCTTCAGCGCCTCAGCTATAAACTTATTAGCGTCAGATTTTCCTGAAACATAAAAGTTGATGAATCCAGGCACTTCCTCGTAGCCTGCCTGGAGTGCTTCGGTATTGCCAAAACTAAAAAACATGCCTGGGATCTCGCCCTTTTCCAGTTTTTCTTCCTCAATGCCGTTCTCCAGTATCAGACTCTGGTAGCATTGCAGGCAAACTTCCTCGCTGTCATAATCCCGGTACTGGATATGCCACCCGTTTCTGGGATTCTGGCGGCAGATTTCACGCTCGCATTCCTGGCAGGTGAAATAGGAAAAGTCATCCTCATAGAGATAGGCTGTCTCGCACTCTTCGCTGCAAAAATGCTTTATGGTTTCATTTTCGTCCCACGGGGTTTCATAGACTCCATGCGTGAACGGTTTGCGTGCTTTCCTGTCAAAACAGTTGTCGCAAGGAACATTAAGCCTCTGGGCTCTTTCCTCAAGGTAGTGATAGATTTTCATTGCCCTTTTTATGTTGCTCTCGTCCACGAGGCTCTCAAATCCTGGCAGCGGCTGGCCAGACTTCTTTATTATCTTTTTATAGATTTCATCAAAACTGTTTTTGGACATTTGAATCACGACGGTGAGTCATTCAAAACCAGCTAGCGAATTCAGGCTCGATGTTTTTTTCTATGGCCTGCCTTACAAGCGGCAGCGCGCCACTCTTATACCAAGACATATAGCCTTCGTGATGATGCCTGTTGCTTATGGAATTCTTCAAAACCTTTCGGGCGTCGCCTTGATAGCAGGCGTCAACCCATTCGCAATAGTTATTTCTTCCCATCATTCCGTCAAGGCCGATCTGCGCGGCTCGCGAAGGCGGAGCGTAACCTAAACTCTCGGAAATAATATGGGCTGTTATCCTTGGATATCGCTGCATGAATTCTGTTGCGTTTTCCGGTTTTGGTCTCATCAATAATCCTCTGGCTTCATGAAAGTAAAGCCCTGCGCATCGTAGATAACCCAGACTTTGTCTTTTTCAATCACGCGGAGCTTCATGTAGGGCGAGTCTTCTTTGTCGGGCTGCCTCAACAAGTACAGGCCCCTTGCAACAAGGTTCGCCCTCTTCATCAGGTCTTCGTAGCCATCATCGAACAAGTTTCTGGTGAAGTAGACTTTGTCATTTCCCAGGTCGCCAGCATGCACAAGAACGCCGTCTTCCACCGCCTGTTCTGTGGTGTATTGGGAGATTACCGGACCGAACAAATCGTTTTCTTCGGGCATTGCATCACCTTAAATAAAAATTAGAGAAAAAATGAATTAATACGCTTTGCAAATGCCTTGCGGATTATGCGGGTAAAAACAAGAAAGCGATGATGACTATTATAAAGTAATCAGAATTGTCTATTCAAGCGGGTTTTCGCGTGCTTCCGCCCCTTCTTTGCTTCCTCTTGAATAGAACGATCTTTCCTTAAATCCAAACATCCTAGCTATCAGACTTGAAGGAAACTGTTGTATCTGGACGTTGTACCAACTAACTCTCTTGTTGTAGACCTTTCTCTCAAGAGTCAATTCGTTCTCAACTTTACTAATGCTCTGCATTATGGATTGAAAAGTTTTATTAGCCTTTAATTTTGGATATCTTTCTTGAATCAACAATATTTTCGATAACATGCCTTCTAATTGATTTGCAGTTTTCACTTTGGCTTCCACGGTCTTTGCTTCGCCCCATTGAGACCTTAGTCTTGCAACTTCTGTAAAGGTACCGGATTCATGTTTAGCATATCCCTTAACACATTCTGTGAGGGCAGGAATCATGTCAAATTTCTTCTTCAAATGTACCTGAACGTGACTCAGCTGTCTATCGACATCCATCCTCAATTTTATCAGTCTATTGTATGTCGAGATTATCTGGGCAACAATTGCAAGAATAATTATGACTACGAAACCGACTATCAACCAAAATATTATATCCATTACATTCCCTCTAAAATTTCAATGACTTTTTATAAAAATCATTATCTTTGCTGACTCTCTCTGGAATGATTTTCACCTTGAAAAACTTTATCATCTGCTTGATCGCTTCCTGTTTTGTCTTTAGTCCATATACGAGCTTGTAGGCCTCCACTATTTTGTCTTCTTGCTCTGTTAGATCCAACTGAATTTTCGGCATATAACATCATGATATATATTGATATATTAAGATATATAAAGCTTTCGTGTCCTTTGCAGGAGATATTGAATTACACCTTTATTTATTCTTCACGAGTGATCCGTATTTCTTCAGGATTAGATTCTGGATTTCCTTGTCTTTTATAATTGTGGCCATTTTGTCGTCCCAGGATTGCCTTCCTTCTTCAATCTCCATGGCAGTCTCTAGGTCGAGCGGATAGCCACAGGAGTTGCAGAACTTCGAGCCAAAGCTGTTTTTCTGTTTGCATCTTGCACAAATTTTTATGGTTGCTTTGACAGGTTCTTCTTGAGTTATTTCAATCTTATTCATTTTTTTGATGGCGTCCTCAACATCCCTTGATGAAAGGTGGACGTAAATACTGGGCATGTTGCTGCCCGAGGTCCAGCCATAATAGACTTTCATTTGTGCTTCTGTGAGGAATTTGGCTGCTCGTGTAGCAGAGCTGTGCCGCAATAAGTGAGGATGAACCCTTTTTTGGATGCCTGCTTTCTTGGCAAGCGTAATGAGTATCTTTCTCGCCCCGCCATACGTCAACGGCACAAACTCCCCTTTTTTGCCTATGGCATTATAATTGGTTAAAAAAAGGAAAGAATCAGGATTGTTTCTGCAAGGATGTAAATCAATAAACGTTGCAAGTGCCGGGACAGACATAATGATGGTCACCCTTCTCATGCCTGTTTTGCCATTGAGCATGACACATGCACCGAATTGATTAAAAATAACGTGCTTTATCTTTATGTTAAGGACTTCGCCGATTCTCGCGCCTGATTCATAAGCCAGCAGCAAAAACGCTTTGTCCCTGGGATTGTCACAAGCCTGAACCATTCTTTCAATATCTTCCTCTGTTAAAAGCTCCTCAGGCAGCTTTCTGTTCTTTATCTTCTCATTGGTGCTGATCCATGATACAGGTACTGGGTATGTTTTATCATCAATATTATAGAGCCATTTCCAGAACTTTTTTATAAACACGAGGTGCTCTTTTTTTGTCTTTACAGACCATTGCTGCGTTTCTACTGCCCCGCATAGCTTGATTATATCCTTTTTGTCGCACTTCTTAAAATCCTTGTTCAAATGGCTCCCGATAAACCATGCGGAATACAAATCCTTTCTTATTGTTGTTGGCTTGAATCCTCTCGCCTTCTGCAGTTCGAAGAAATCTTCAAAATGCTTTTTGTTTGTAGAAAGAATCTTCTTGCTGGTTTTTATTTTGTTCTCTATGTTGTGCAGCGTGTTCTGGACTTTGTGTATGTCGTGGGTTTCTTCTTGCATGATCTCATTATGTGGGGCTATCTATATAAAGTTTACCCCAGGTACAGTGGGCTGGATGTGTATGCCACCCCAGGTACAAATCTCTGAAATAGCAAAAATTTAAGTATAAGAGACGGAATATGTTGATTATGAAATGTTCAAAGTGCAAACGCAAGGCTGAATTCAAATCACCAGACGGAAAACTCTTTTTCTGTGAAGACCATGCAATAGAATACTTGTCTGTTCGCACTAATCATCCCCTCCTGCATAAGATTTAATTTTTCGCTGCTGGTACTAATACAACAGAGGTTTTTAATGGATCGCACGGACTTTACGAATCATGCAAATCACCATATGAAAAGACTGTGCCCAGATTGTGCCCGCGAAAATTTAAAATGGCCTGACTAATTCTGACTCTCCCCGACTTACGAAAAATAAAATATCCATTATTATTAACGAGTTTTCTTAATTATCAATTAGTTGCAGAACGGCTATTTTTGGTAGGTTTGCGCTTCAAAACCAGTGTACCGGTGACGAGCTGGTAGGTGGGTTCGATTCCCATGCACTTCCGCCATAACACCTTGAAATTGTTAACATTATCCTCTCCTTTTTCGTTCCAGATTCGTTCCAGCTTCTTTGAATTTTATAATCTTCTTTTCAAGTAACGCCTTTCTTGCCGAGACTTCGACCTTTGCATATTTCTTTACTGACTCAAGCCTTGCATGATCTGTTGCCATTTGTACTTCTTGTATTGAATAGCCATGCTCATTGACAAGCTGAGAACATGAACTGTGTTTCAGTCCCTTGTATAATGCTATTGATTCTCCTACTTGCTTACGTGCTCTATGCCACAGATAAGACAATACTGTTTGTGTGTAATGTTGCCCCTGCTTCTTGCCGGTTGGATTTATGAAGAAGAACGGCGATACAATCGAATGAGATATTTGTTTTTCCTTCTCTATCTCCACGTAAGGTATAAATTCATCAACCATAGGTATGTAATGTATGTCCCCTGTCTTTGTTCTTTTAGCTAACTGCCTTGCTGAAAATGACCTGTGTATTGTGAATATCTCCCCGTCAAAATCTGCTTTGTGCAGCGACATAGCTTCACAGGGTCTTCTAAGGTGTTGCTTCATCCACCAGAATATTGGCTGATGCTCAAGAGGGATTGCCCGTATAACTGATCTTTGCCTATCCTCCGGCAACCATTCTATTGGTGTTTCTATAATGTTGTAAGCCTTTTTCTTGGGGAAGGGTGGAATCGTCGGTATGCGCCCCGATCTCCACGCAAAATCAAGGCATGCATGGAGACAATACATAACATTCCGTTGACCTTTTCCATCACGATCTATGCTGTTAAGTAACTTCAAAAGTGTATCGTGCTGAATTTCGTGAAGCTGAATAGGATGATTGTCAAAGAAAGGTATGAGATGATTTTTAATGCTGTTCATGTAATCCAGGTATGTAGCAGGTGAAAGCGTTGGTTTTATTATCTCTATCCATTCTTTCAAATATGTAACTACTGCTGAAGGTATTTTTGTGTATTGCTCAATCCGAAATATTCCTTTCTCCACATCGGCCTGCATGCATGCAAGCAGCTTCTCGGCCATCCGTCTATCAAAGAGCGGTTCGCCTTTGTAATAATATATCTTGTAAGTTTTTTTATGAGGCGCATGATACCAGGACACAAAATATCTTTTGACATGCTCTGCATGGGCAATTTTTCCTTTCATACAAATACCTCCAGGTTTTAATTGATCTTGAGGTATTGTATTTTGTTCAAGTAACTGTGTCAATGTTATCTACTACCGCCCCTTTTTCTTTTTTGTACTTCCTCGTCTTTTATATCTACAATTTCTCCAAATTGATCCAACGTGTACTTAACCCTGGTCTTTATATTCGTCACATATTTTCTATCCGGTGAGAGCTCAAACTTCCCTGATTTTACCATCCGGTAGAAAATACGCGGGATGTGCATTTTCCTTGCTTCATATTCCGCATTCCATTCATCAATCTCCGTAAGAACGTCTTCAGACATCCCAGGCAAAGGTATTTCATCATTGAGGCTTATGATAGGCGCCTTCACTACTTCTTCAATGATGAATGACATGGGCACAGTGTATTGATCTGACTTACCCTTTTCTTCTTCTATATGCTTAAGATACCGGTGAAGGTCTTTTAGGCACTTATCCACGAAATAGGACAGGCTGACTTCTGATCCGCCTTTCTTGAATATCTCTACCAGTTCACTGTAAATATTCTCATCTACCGAGAACGTCTTAATGTGCTTTTTTCTCATTTTTCACCTCAATCAATAAAATGTTATATAACTTTTGTATAACCATATATTAACTTTTACAGAACGATAGCGGTTTTGTCAAGGGGTATTTTGATTAATTTGAATTTGTTTGATTATATCAGCAGATTTTGTTACGTATATCACCTACTAAGCGAGTGTAAGGCATACTACGAAGAACCGCGGATTATGGATAGAAATGTAGTGTAACGCTTAGCATAACCAGCGGCGGCCTGTGAACTTGCCACGACTAGCGCAACGCTACCCCAACTGATTTAAAATTCCTATGGATGTCTTTGCAATATCCATCATAATCTGTTGCATTTCATCCTCTTTCCAAGGTTCGCATCTTGCGTATATGGAAGCTGCTTGAAGCATGATGGACGAGTTATTATGACCTATAAAGATATTTTTACAGTAGTTGTTGTTAATCTTCATGCAATAATTCGCCGCTGTTACCCTGTCAATTCTGTTCATTGCACCCGAGTCATGTCTAATTTCCACAAAAGAACCGTCGGGTTTGAATACCTGAAAAGTTTCGGTTGCAAAGTTCGAGCCTTGCAAGAATACTGCATACGGGAAATGATATTCGTCCAGCATGAAGTTCCTAATTTCATTAATGTTTTTGTAAACTCTTTCAATTGCATTCCCCGCTACCATTAACTCTTGATCTTTGTCCTTCCCAACAAGTACCCCTGCCTTAATGTTTTCAACATCTTTCCCCTGAAACTTTGCTTCGCTAACTAAAACTACCCGCCATTTATTATCTTTGTCCTGAACCTCGATAATTCCTCCATCGGGTTTGATCTTTGACTCTTTTACGAAAAGAGTTTCTCCCAATCGCTTATCAATTGAGTTTAGCTTCTCATTTATCTCCTGTTTGCCGAGCGCTTGTCTGAATCTGAATTGGTATCTCTTACATTCTTGCTTAAGCTTCTCGAATACATTCATACTAGCACGACCAACAGACTTATCATGTACCTGAGCATCTTCGCCAAAGACGGAACATGTCAATGAAAATGAGACACTTTTGCAAAACATTTAGTGTATCTTCCCATCACTCTTTAATACCGGCCTATTGATCCATACCGTATCGGGGAGTAACATCGGTTTCGGTATCTTCCC
>JAQTNJ010000134.1 GCA_028713955.1 Syntrophorhabdaceae bacterium | reverse complement strand
CCTTGCCCGGGCATTCCCCCGGCAGGTTACGTGATAATAGGCATTCTCGTACTGGATGCGAAGCGGTCTGGCCATGAGGAAGGATAAGGGAAAAAGGAGGCAAAGTCAATGATAAAGATTTGACCCCCAGGGTTTATTACGTTGAGCTCTTATGATGCAGGGCTTGGTACGAATTTATTGGTTCCCTTGAACTTCTGGCATTAATGCTTATCTTGTTTCTAAGAGATTTTTAAATCTAAAAGGAGGTTTAAAATGAAAGGATTAACTATTGGATCAATGATATTTATTCTTATCGCCCTTACAGGCAGTATCGCTTGTGCACAAGGACCCGGTTATGGTCCCGGCATGATGGGAGGCTACGGCGGCGGCTATGGTCCCGGCATGATGGGAGGCTACGGCGGCGGCTATGGCCCCGGCATGATGGGAGGCTACGGCGGCGGTTATGGTCCCGGTTACGGCCCCGGCATGATGGGCGGCTACGGCGGCAGTTATGGTCCCGGTTACGGTCCCGGCATGATGGGAGGCTACGGCGGCGGTTATGGTCCCGGCCCACGTGGATATGGACAGGGCGGCCAGAACGAAGTCTGCCAGAAGTTTCTCGATGATACTGCCGGACTGAGAAAGGAGTTACACAATAAGAGATATGAATACTCCGAGGCCCTGAGAAACCCCAAGGCAACCTCCGAGTCAATTGCAAGTGAGGAAAAAGCGATCCGCAATCTTCAGGAAAAGATATACGCGAAAAACCCCCAGGGTTGCTGGTGGTAAAATAAGGAGCGGTATGGTAAGGCAGCCAGAAACCCCTGCTGGCTGCCTTACCATTCATCGTCATGGCATTTTGAGGTCGTTCTTGAGCCTCTCAGTGATCTCACCCTTTGCATATCTCTTTTTAACGATGTCGAGTGCACTGTCTTCCTTCTTGCTCCTGCTGGAGCCGGCTACTGATTTAACAAGAGAGACAATACCCACAACGACGAGCACCCGGAACAGGATCATAAAAATTAGGCCAAACCAGCCGCCGATGCCCCACCCAGCCCATCATCCCGGGCCGTATCCTGGCCCATGGTCTCGCCACTGGGCTTGGACCGGACTTTTTAGAGCATGGAACCTAAAATGAAGTTTACAGAATTTAGAAAACGGGTCATTTTACTGTCCGAAAGATATTAGCATAAACTCCTTAAGGGTGATTGAAAAAACTCCTTACTTCTTATTATCTCATGCAGCCCAGAAAAAGTTAACCAATTTGTATAAGTCAAGGTTTCTCAGAGCTTTGCCCTCCGCAGCCTGAGGGCATTGCCGACCACGGATACCGAACTGAAGCTCATGGCAGCTGCCGCGAATATAGGGCTTAAAAGGATTCCAAAGAACGGGTAAAGAACACCTGCCGCAATCGGGACACCCAGCGCATTGTAAGCAAATGCCCAGAAAATGTTCTGCTTAATATTACGCATCGTTGCCCTGCTCAAACGCCTTGCCCTGACAATACCCCTTAAGTCTCCTTTTACCAGCGTAACACCTGCGCTTTCCATTGCCACATCTGTGCCTGTTCCCATTGCAACACCCACATGGGCCTGCGCTAATGCAGGGGCATCATTTATCCCATCTCCTGCCATGGCAACAATCTTTCCTTCACCCTGCAATCGCTTTACAACATCAGCCTTCTGATCAGGAAGCACTTCTGCAATCACATCATCAAGAAAGAGCTTTTTTGATACTGTTTCTGCCGTTGTACGGTTGTCTCCAGTGAGCATGACAATCCTGATACCTTCTTTATGAAGCGCTTCTATTGCCTCCGGGGTCGTTTCCTTTATCGGATCAGCCACCCCCAGAAGCCCCGCTGGATTACCATCTACGGCAATAAACATTACCGTTTGTCCTTCATTGCGCATTACTTCAGCACTTTGTAAGAGTTCGGCCGGGTCAGCGCCTGTATCGTCAAAGAGTTTTTGGTTGCCCACAGCAATGACGTGTCCTTCAATCCTGCCCACAACACCTTTGCCGGTCAAGGACTCAAATTCCTCAACATTGGCAAGGATTATACCCCTTTGTTCTGTGCCTTTTACGATTGCCGCTGCAAGGGGATGTTCACTTCCACGTTCAAGGCTTGCAGCATAATAAAGCATCTTGTTTTCGTCAAATCCCTCTGCCGGGATACTCCTCACCAGGGATGGCTTGCCGACGGTAAGAGTCCCTGTCTTATCAACAACAAGGGTATCTACTTTTTTCATCACCTCAATCGCCTCTGCATCCTTAAAAAGCACCCCTGCCGTGGCGCCCTTTCCCATGGCTACCATTATGGATATGGGTGTCGCAAGACCGAGGGCGCAGGGGCAGGCAATGATTAAAACTGCCACCGCATTGATGATTGCGTATGCCATTCTCGGTTCAGGCCCTATCAATGCCCACATTATAAAGGCAAAGATTGCAACTGCCAAAACAATCTGGACAAAATAGGCTGCCACTATGTCTGCAAACTTCTGGATGGGTGCACGGCTCCTCTGCGCATCTGCAACCATATGGATAATCTGTGATAGTAGGGTATCAGCTCCAACCTTTTCCGCCCTCATTATGAGCATACCTGTTCCATTGATCGTTGCGCCAACAATATGGTCTCCCTTCAGTTTCTGCACAGGCATCGGCTCGCCCGTAACCATAGATTCATCAACTGAGCTTGACCCCTCAATAACAATGCCATCTACCGGTATCTTTTCTCCTGGACGAACACGGAGAATGTCGCCCAACACTACATGCTCAAGGGGAACATCTTCTTCTGTATCATCTTTTACGCGTCGGGCTGTCTTAGGCGCAAGACCAAGGAGGGCTTTAATGGCTGCCCCGGTTTTGCTTCGAGCCTTTAACTCAAGCACCTGCCCAAGAAGCACGAGCACCACAATAACTGCCGCAGCTTCAAAATAGATTCCAACTTCGCTGCCATCCTTTCTGAAGGAGGCAGGAAATATACCGGGTACGAGCACTGCAATAAGGCTGTATACGTAAGCTACCCCTACGCCAAGCCCGATTAATGTAAACATGTTAAGGCTGCGGTTTATGACAGATTGCCATCCGCGCACGAAAAATGGCCATCCTGCCCAGAGAACTACAGGCGTTGTAAGAACAAGCTCTATCCATTTCAGAATATCTCTGGAAATCAGTTTTTCGAGGGAAAAACCGGGGATAAAATGGCTCATTGTAATAAAAATGAGAGGAGCCGTAAGAATCACTCCTAACTTGAATCTCCTTTTCATGTCAATCAATTCGGGGTTTTCACCTTCTTCGGAAAATGTTTTCGGTTCAAGAGCCATACCACAGACGGGGCAGCTTCCCGGGGTATCACGGACTATCTCGGGATGCATAGGGCAGGTCCACTCTGTCCTGGCCTCACCTGCTGAAGGAGTAAGGGGTTCAAGTACCATGCCGCATTTTGGACATGACCCTGGTTTTTCTTCACGGATATCAGGATGCATGGGGCAGGTATATATTACCCCTGTTTTCAAAGGTTCGGCGGTTTCTTTTGAAACAAAGGCTTCAGGATCTTTATCAAACGTATCCTTGCAATGCGTTGAGCAGAAATAGTACGTGTCGCTTTCGTAGATGGATGTTCCTGCAGCATCTGTATCCTCTATGGTCATATTACAAACCGGGTCTTTCATCTTCATATCGTCCTTCCTATACCGGTGAAGTCAGGGTCACCCCGGGCTTCAGTCTTTTGTTATATCACCCTTCATCTTTTCGAACTCTTCCTTTGTAATTTCTCCCTTTGCATACCTTTTCTTCAAGATTTCAATGGGAGTTTCTCCCTGCTGCTGTTTTCCGGTACCCGTAACTAATCTCACTAAATAAATAACCACAAGTATGATAAGTACCCAGAAGATAATCATGAATATCCATCCAAAACCCATTCCCCATCCATAGTCTCCCCAGTGCATGATTTTACCTCCTTTTTTAAGTATATCAATATAGCAAGAAAAATTGAACAGCATACTTGTTCGATACTAACGATAGAATCGACTTCTATCTGTAATCTCATGCAACGGAAAGAGTTAGTAGGTAATCGCTTTCAGCCAATAATGATTGCTGCTTGAAATCGCTGATAAACCATTATATTTCAAAACTGTTTGTTTCAGGAAGAAGTTTGGAGATGCCCCTGCACAGTCCGTTAGGTCAAATCCCAACCTTTACATATAAAGAAAACCGTTCGGCGTAATGGAAAGACAGCGCCTTTATATTCGATACTCGATGATTGATTATCGATATTCGACGCCGACTATCTACTATTCACCGTTCACTATTCACTGCCTTTAAACAGCAAGTCAATATTTTGACAAATATTGCGCAGCGGGGGTAATTGTGGGTCACATTCTCCGGAGATCTACTGACATCAATCTCCCTTAATTCATATAATTTCGTCAGCTTCGTACTCTCGTGCTATCTTTGAATCCTAATTGGCATAAACATCATCCCGGATACGTCATCGTAGAGCATCGGTGCCGGGCTTGCTGTTACCTGTACACCCGCAAGCGGGTACCCGGTCGCCCCCTCCGGCAGCAAAGCGCGACCCGCAAGCGGGTACCCCGGCCACCCCCTCGCACTCAAGAATTCGCTACGAAATTATATATAGCAAACCGTCGTGAGGCGGGCAGAAGAGCGGAAGGTAAGAGGGTGAGAAGGTGGGAAGAACAGAAAGCAGAACATCTTGAAAGACGTAAGGCGTAGGGTGCCAAGCGTTCGGATTTCTTTTGTCTCTCACTATCTACTATTCACTATCGACTATCGACCGTCTTCATGCTATCGACTGCCTCTTTTACTATTCACTATTCACCGTTCACTATTCGCTGCCTTTAAAGGCACAAAAATTGCAATATTTGAAAGTACGGTAACAGCGTACACAGACTACGGAGGAGATCTATGGGCGATCTGAGCGCGATAGCGCACATTCTTCAGTTGATCGAAAAGGGACAGAGACTAAACGACATCGACATCACCTTCCCCTACATCCAGGTGAACGGTGTGCGTTACGATAAATGCACGGCAGGTTATTATTACATGCCCTGGCTGCACAACAAGGACTTCCTCGGGATCTATGCAATGGCTGAGCGCATTGAAAAAGGGAACTACAACGGATTCTATTTTGCGCCGAGGGCATACGTGGTGCTCAGGGCCGCTGAAATGGCCCTCGACTGCGCAGAAGGTGACTTCGTGGAATGCGGCGTATTCCGCGGCGGCACCACGCTCCTCGCATCCGAGGTGATCCTGCGCGATACAATGAACGCGCCTCCCCTCTTCCACCTCTTCGATACCTTCAGCGGTGTCCCTTCAGATGGATTGACGCAGAGGGAGATCGCCGACGGCTTCATAGGAAAATGCTCCCAGGACGTCAGCCTTGACGCGACAAAAGAGAACCTGAACGCCTATGCCGGGTTTCTCCGCTACTATCCGGGCTATATCCCGGACACCTTCGACGACTTCGAGCCGAGGCCGATCCGGTATCTTCATATCGATATCAATACGAAAAAGGCCCACAGGGAGTGTCTGGAGTTCTTTGTGCCCATGCTCGTTGACGGGGCCGTTATACTTTTTGATGATTATGGATGGCCGAAGCATGCAGAATCCAAGACCACTATCGACGAATATTTCAACATAAACGGCATGCCCCTGCCTGTGGCTCTTATGACGGGACAAAGCCTCTGCATCTACCGCAAGGCACGGAAAAAGCTGCTTCCTTTTTGAGTTTTTTTAGAGGGATAACCATTGGATAATTCCGCACACCCCATCGTCAGTACCGTATTGCCGGTAGTTAATACCGGATTACCGGTCGTTAGTATAGGGTTGCCGGTCTTCAACGAAGCCAACTGGATCCGTAGATCTCTCGACGCGCTCCTGAATCAGACGTACAAGGATTTCGAGTTGATTATTGCCGATAACGCGTCCGATGACGCCACCGGGGAGATCTGCATGCAATTTGCCGCTCAGGAACAGAGGATTCAATATTGCAGGCACGAAACCAACATCGGCGCAAACAACAATTTCCGGCACGTTGCCGGGCTCGCGCGCGGCAAATATTTTATGTGGGCCGCCGCTGATGACTGGTGGGAACCTGATTTCGTGGAAACACTCGTCGGAGAGCTTGAGACCCATCCGGAGACAGGTCTTGCAATGACATCTTTAAACCGGCACTGGGACGACGGAACGCACCTTAATGCCGTCCGGTTCGAAGGCGAAAGGGACCCTAACAACATGACCTTTTTCCATCTGGCCATCAATATGATTGCCGCAGGCATCACCCAGTACCACTACTTCATCTACGGTTTGTACCGCACTGACTTTTTAAAATCAGCGCTCGCAATACCCATCCCTGACGTACCTGTGCCGGATCGCCTGTTCATGACCCAGGTAGCCCTTGCAACGAAGATACGATACGTAGATAAATTTCTTCATATCAGGACCGTTCACCATACTCCATCGACAGAAAGGCTTGCGAACGAGGAATATATCAAGATAGGGAATACGGATAAAATGGGGTACACCAGAACGTGGCTCGCCATTGAACCATATCTATGGGCATCACGGGTGATCCCATCTTACAGAAAGCATCTTATTCCTATTATTGCCGATACCTTTGCACGGACAAACAGGACATTTCTTTACCAGAACGACAAAGGGGACAAATCTCCACAGGCGCATCATGAAACCGGCGATGAAGATCTATCGGTGATAAACCAGTTGAGAAATGCGGGCCATATCACAGAATCCCATAAGATAGCCTCGGCCCTCGCATCGGAGGATCAAGGCGATATCGATCTCCTCAATCTTCTCGGTGAAATAAAACTTCAGATAAACCACGATGACTGCTCAAAAAATATCCTTCTCGATGTAATCAAAAGCAGACCTGACGACAGCAGGGCTCTCAAGAACCTTGCCATCCTGTCGTGGAGGGGGAAGACCCCCGATGAAGCCCTTACCTTTGCGAGAAGGGCCGTTGAGGCAGATAAAAACCATGCGGATGCCCATATCGTGCTGGGAAGGATATTGGCCGAACTGGGGAAATCGGATGAAGCAGCCGCTTATCTTCAACACGCGCTGAGAATACGTCCTGATAACATTGACGCGTTAAAGGGTATTGCCGTCGTGTCACTAAAATCAAATAACCTTAAGAAGGCGCAGGAATTTTTAAAAAAGGCGCAAAAGATATCACCCGGAGATAGTGAGACCCGTGCATTACTGTCACAGGTTCAGGACAGGATGGAGCAGCGGGCAGGCCATTGATTTATCGGTCGGTCTCAGGCAGTATGCCGGCGGGCATGCGGTGAATAACATATAAATGGTCAATCTTATGACAATCTTTTCCCGGATGATAAAAGGCCATATTTGATATTATCTGCGATAACAAACGGTTATGGCGCCTTACAAGATTGGTTTCAATGGGCACAATATTTGCATCCATACTAAACGAGGACACACAAAAAGGATGAACGGCATAAAAGAATGAATATCGCAGCCTTAATCCCCGCGCGTAGTGGTTCAAAGAGGGTGCCCTTGAAAAACATCAAGCCCCTGTACGGCAAACCCTTAATGGCCTATACGATTGAAGCCGCAAAAAGATCACGCTTCATAAAGAGAATAATCGTTTCAACAGACTCTTCCGATATCAGCGATATCGCGAAACAATATGGCGCGGAAGTGCCTTTTTTACGGCCGGAAGAGATCTCCACCGCCGATTCCACGGAACTGGAATTCTTTGACCATGCCCTTGACTGGCTGGAAAAAAATGAGGGTTATATACCGGATATTATCGTCCTTCTCTACCCAACGTCTCCTTTCAGGAAGACTGAATCAATCGATCGGGCCATAGAGACGATCATGGACCACCCTGAGTGTGATTCCCTCCGTTCGGTCAGGAAATGTTCGGAACACCCCTGCAAGATGTGGACAATCGCGAACGGTTGTTTAAGACCATTTGTTGACAGCGGGAAGGCATCCGGCATGCATACCCTCTCCTACCATCTGCTGCCGGACGTATATGTACAGAACGCAAGCATATATATCGTGAGGGTATCGACAATAAAAAATAAGCGCTCGACAACAGGAGATATAATCATCCCTTTTATAATGGATGAGGTCGAGTCAATCGACATAAATAACCCGCTTGATTTCCTGCTGGCGGAAACGGCCATCAAGGATAAGGTGGTCTGCTGTGGAGATTAAACACCCTATCAAAAAACTGGATTTCCCTGATCGGGACATTACCATCATCGTCAACACCGACATAGAGTTCATATACCGCGCCCGCGCCTGCGCCAAAGAACCTTTCACTGTAGACTGGATCAGGGACGCGGCGCATAACGGGGTCTTCTATGACGTCGGCGCGAATGTAGGGTCCTATTCTCTCATCGCTGCATCCCTTATGGCGGAAGATAACGGGGTAGTGGTATCATTCGAGC
>JAQTNJ010000133.1 GCA_028713955.1 Syntrophorhabdaceae bacterium | reverse complement strand
CCTCCCCCTCTCGCTCAAGAATTCGCTACAGAATATAGGTCCAATAGGTCGTATAGGACCTATATTCAGATTCTCACCTTCTGCTCTTCTCACCCTCTCACCTTCTTGCTCTTTACTCTCCGCTCTCTGCTCTCAGCTGCCTTATACCGGGGCACCCGCAAACATTGGATATACGTCAGTTATTTTTATTTAAATAATTTCTTGACAACTAACGTAACTATATATATATAAATAAATATTTATATACATACTTGTATATATAATAATTTTTTTTATGAAGGTTGTGCCAATTAAAAAATTTTTAGGGGGGGGGATCTATTATGGCTGTTTTCCACCGAATATTACCCCAGTACACCTTTTGTATACTTATCAGTATATATAGTTGTATCAATTACACGGAAACAAAAATCACAAGCCAACTGGAGGTGTTTCATGAAGAATTTTGGGTACGCTGCTCCTAAGAATGTCGGAGAGGCCGTTGGTCTGCTGGCAGAACTGGGCGGTCGTGGGAAGGTTATTGCAGGCGGACAATCGATGCTCATCATTATGAAACAAAATATGCTTGCCCCTGAGTTTCTTGTCGACATAAAGGGTATTTCAGAACTTGATTATATCAAGTATGATGAGAAGAAAGGTCTGAGCATCGGCGCCCTTACGACCCACCGCACTATCGAAAAATCGCCGATTATCAAAAAGACCTATCCGGTACTGAGCGAAATGGAAGACAACCTCGCCGTGGTCCAGACACGTAACTGGGGCACCATAGGCGGAAACCTCTGCCATGGTGATCCGGCGGGGGACCCTACCATCGTGTTCATCGCCTTGGATGCAAAGCTGAAAATACGGGGCCCGGCCGGAGAAAGGGAAATCGATATCGAAGATTTCTATAAGGATTATCTTGAGGTTGATCTAAACCCCGGTGAGATCCTGGTGGAAATCCAGGTACCGCCGGCGTCTCCACATACGGGAGCCGCCCACAGCAAGCTGATGGTGATGAAGGGCGATATGGGCATCGTGGGCGCGGCGGCATCTGTTACGGTGAACCCGGCCGACGGGACATGCTCAGGCGCACGCATAGCCCTCAGTAATGTTGCTTCGACGCCATGGAGATCCCGGGCCGCCGAAAATGTTCTTCTGGGGAAGGTTATCACGGGCGAGCTGCTTGCGGAGGCAGGACGGGCCGCATCCGCAGAACTGGAACCCCCTGCTGATGTCCATGGTTCGTCAGAATATCGGAAGGAAATGGCAGGGTTGTTTGTGCGGAGAACCGCTGAAATAGCTCTTAAAAGAGCTCAGGCGCAAAGTTAAATGGGACAGGAGGGAATATCATGAAGGACGACGAATTAAAGGAATTAAGATTTTCTGTGAACGGCAAGCCTTATGAATTGCAAGTCAAGCCCAAAGCGTTGCTTCTCGATGTACTCAGGAAAGAGTTGAAACTTACCGGCACAAGGACGGGCTGCGAGGTGAGCGCCTGCGGCGCCTGTACGGTCAACCTCGATGGGATGGCGGTCAGGGCTTGCTCAGTCCTTGCATTGCAGGCAAACGGACGCGAGGTAGTAACCATAGAAGGCGTTGCCGATGGTGAAAAACTTCATCCGGTTCAGGAGGCGATGGTAGCACATGGTGCGATTGAGTGCGGTTTTTGTACTTCAGGAATGGTGATGTCCGCAAGGGCCCTTCTCCTTGAAAATTCAAAACCGACAAGAGAAGACATAAGAAAGGCTATTCAGGGCAATATATGTGCCGATTCAGGCTATGCAAAATACATTGAGGCTATAGAAACAGCAGCTGAAAAGATGCAGGGAGGTGAATAGAATGGGCAAGGAACACGCAGGAGAATATTCGATAATCGGCAAACCCATACCACGGGTAGAGGCTAAGCTCAAGGTTACCGGTCAGGCAAAGTATGCCGCAGACATTGAAGCGGCTAATATGCTATGGGGCTACGTGAAGAGAAGCCCTCATGCCCATGCGAGAATACTTAACATCGATACAAGCAAGGCAGAGAGGCTGCCCGGGGTAAAAGCGGTCATTACCGGCAAGGACTTTAACGGTTTCACATGGGGCTGGAGCCAGCCGACCCGCGACGAGGAACCTCTGGCTACGAAGAAGGTGCGATATCTCTATGAAGGTGTTGCGGCCGTGGCCGCAGTGGATGAAGATATTGCCCAGGAGGCCTGTGATCTTATTGAGGTAGAGTACGAGCCGCTCCCCGGTGTCTTTGACCCCTTCGAAGCGATGAAGGAGGGCGCACCTCTGGTTCACGAGAACCGTCCGGGAAACATTACCGTTGAGTATCACTGGAATTTTGGCGATGTGGAGAAGGCCTTTGCCGAATCATACCTTGTCCGGGAGGACACCTTCCAGACCCCCCGTATGGCAAAGGGATATATTGAGCCGCCCGCAACAGTAGCCTACTGGCCGGAGCACAACCGTTTGGTTTTTCAGGGGGCAAAGGGTAGTCCTTACTTCCCATACAGGATATTATCGAGGTGTTTCAAACTCCCTCTCAGTAATGTTCGGATCATAACACCCTTTATTGGCTGCGACTTTGGCGGTACCAAGAATGACATGACGAACGGTGATTTTTCCACCGTCATGCTGGCCAGGAAGGCGGAAAGGCCGGTAAAGATAGTGGCCAGTCAGTTCGACACCCTCACCACTGACCTGAGGCGTCACCCCATGTGGATTACCATGAAGACCGGTGTTACGAAGGACGGTAAAATAACGGCTATTCACAACAAGATTGTCTCTGATGGGGGTGCCTATACCCGTATGAGCCCGCTCACTCACTTCCTTACGGGTATCTGTATGGGCATGCCTTACCATCTTCCGAACTTCAAACACGATGTTACCTGCTACTTTACGAACAATCCGAGTTCGGCGGCGATGAGGGGACACGGCATATACCATACCACCTTTGCCCGTGAATGCCAGATGGACATGATAGCCGATGAAATGGGGATAGACCGGGTAGAGATAAGACATAGAAATATCATCAAGAACCCTGAGCCGGGTACCATTTATGAGACAATAAATAATGTCCACATTGCCACCGCCGGCACAGAGGAATGCCTTACAAAGGTCGCCGAGGCGGTTAAGTGGGAGGAAATAAAGAAGAAAGAAAGGGTCAAGGGTAGTAAGGCCTATGGTATGGGTTTTGCGACGGGAACATATCTCAGCGGGACGCAGCTCAGCGCACACAATGCCTGTGCTGCCATTGTGCGGGTCTGCGAAGACGGCAGCGTCAACTATCTGACCGGGGCAACCGATGTGGGTATGGGGTCAGACACGGTAGGTTCTGCGATTGTCGCCGAGGTCCTGGGTATCGAGCTCAGGGACGTGGATATAAAAAGGGTGGATACGGCATTTACACCTGCCGACCCGGGTAGTTACGGAAGCCGCGTGACGGTGCTCGCCGGGGAAGCTGCGATAAATGCCGCTGAGGATGCGAAAAAACAGCTCCGCGAATTTGCGGCTAAAAAGCTTGGTGCGATGGAGGACGAGATAGTATTTAAGGACAGACAGGTTTTTGTGAAGTCGAATCATGTCAGGAGTATTCCCTGGGAAAGGTTAGTCAGGATGGCGTGCTACGACGCACCGGGGAGGGTAATAATCGGCCGCGGCCACTCGAAGAGGGCGACAGATCTCCATACGCTGGCCGATTTCAGCACCGGTAAGGGCGACATCGGCACCAATTACAGCTTTACCGCTCAGGCAGCCGAGGTTGAAGTGGATATGGAGACAGGGGTAGTGAGGTGTACCGACAACAGCGTAATAGCTCACGACTGTGGCTTTCCCCTCAATACCCAGGCAGTAGAAACCCAGGTTCTGGGCGGTTCGTACCACCAGGGGGTCGCCGCAGCCCTGTATGAAGAGTTCAAGATGGATAAAGGGTTAACCCTCAACGCCAATTTTGTAGATTACAAGCGTCCCCGTGCTTATGAGGCACCGATGACCGAGGTGCTACACGTGATTACCAATGACCCCTTTGGCCCCTTCGGCGCGAAGGAAGCCAGCGAAGGCAGCACCTGCAGTGCCCCGCCGGCGATAATCAACGCGATCCATGATGCCACCGGAGTATGGATAAAGGACCTTCCGGCGGAGCCGGAGAAGGTCTATTGGGCGTTGAAGGAAAAAAGGGAAAAGGAGCAAAAAAAGGAAAAGAAGTAGAAAACAGGGGAACCGGCATCCCTTATTGACTGTGGATTGGGGATATGCTAACAAGTGTTTATAACGATATTTCTGAGGGTATTGAATACCGGGGGTTGTTATGAAGGTGGCGATACTGCCGGGTTTTTCTGAATTGATTGTCATTATTAATCCCGCCGGGAAGGTGACCCGGGAGGGATTGCTCACGATCAATATGCCCTGGCTTTATACACCCTGGCCGGAGGCCAGGGAGAGCGGGGTGATTGAGCTGACGATGGAAGGCGAGACGTTACGGGCGCTGCTTACCGTACTTGCAGAGAGATACAGGCAGGCGGGTGTCGATTTTGAACCGATCAACCCCGGTACCAATGACGTGGACGAGGACTACGATGTCCTGATTAACGGTAAGGATTATGTTGCTATCCCTCACGGCCTCAATGCGAAGCTCAAAGACGGTGACAGGGTAAAGGTAAAAGTACTCTGGCGCTGGGACGGTTAACGGATACCACGGGAACAATGCTGGACAGGGACGAACTTGTCAGATATGACCGGCAGCTACGCATTCCGGATTTCGGGGAAGAGGGGCAGAAAAGGTTAAAGGACTCCCACGTGGTAATTGCCGGCGTCGGCGGGTTGGGCTGTGCTTCGGCAACATATCTGGCAGCTGCCGGTGTAGGCCATATCACTTTAGTTGATTTCGACGTGGTGGAATTATCCAATTTGAATCGACAGGTGTTATACTGGGAAGAGGATCTGGGGGCAAAGAAGGTGGTGGTCGCAAAGAAGAAGTTGTCCAGATTAAATACCACAATAGAGATTACCCCGATATGCGCCGAGATAACGGAAGAGAACGTTGATAGCGTGATTGACGGTGCTCAGGTAGTAGTGGACGGGTTGGATAGGTTAAACGGGCGGCTTGTGTTAAACGCGGCCTGTGTTAAGCAGGGGACACCTTATGTTTACGGTGGCGTTTCACGATTACGGGGTATGGTTACCACCATTATCCCAGGAGAGACCCCCTGTCTTGCCTGTTTTCACCCTGAAGGGCCGCAGGGACTGGGTGTTCTTGGTATAACTCCGGCATTGATAGCAAATCTGCAAGCCCTGGAGACGGTTAAATTAATTACAGGCCAGAGGCCGTCATTGGCCGGTAGATTATTATTATTCAATGGAAATGACATGAAATGCCGGGTCTATGATATAAAGAAGAATGAGCGTTGTAATGTTTGCTCGCAGAAATTGTTAAGCTGAAAAGACGCCCGGAACCTGGTTCGGAAAAGATTGTAAAGGCCCTCGGGGAGGAGGATAATATAGACAAAATAACCAGATGAACAAGTGAGTTGTGGCATGGAATTTGCTTTTGGGAATAAGGAGAAGGCAAGGCGGCTGAAAGGGCTGTAAAAAACTCAGGAGGTTGAGGGATGGAATCTTATCTATGGTGGACGGAAGAACAGAAGAGATTCGCAGAGGAGGTTCACGCATTCGTCAAAGAGGTGATGCCGAGAGACGCCGAGACGCGATGGACGAGGGAGTTCCCCTGGGACATCTTCCAGAAGATCGGCGAGAAGGGGTTTACAGGAGCAGGCATCCCGAAGGAGTATGGCGGTCTCGGACTGGGCGCAACCGGTGCATGCATTGCAGCGGAAGCGTTCTGCAGGATGCCCGGGCCGGGCAGGGTCTTCGTCGGCAACATGCTCGGTGGCTTGCGGCAACTCATTGAATACGGCACCGAGGAGCAGAAAAAAGACGTTCTTCCGCGCATCGCGAAAGGGGAGCTTGGCGCAATCGTTATCACCGAGCCCTTTGCCGGTACTGATGCGGCTGCAATTGAGACAACGGCGAAACGGGAGGGGGATGTTTACATACTGAATGGGAAGAAACGATACATTGTTTCCGCAGGTGTTGCAAAAAGGCACATGGTCTATGCCCGCACGAGCGATAACCCGGAGGATATCCGGAACTACCGTCATATCACCGCCTTTATCCTGGAGAAAGGGGCCCCCGGATTTTCTGTTGAAAAGATCAACGAGATAATCGGGTTTGAAAATATCCAGAACGGTGTATTGAACTTCGATAAGGTATCCGTGCCCGTAAAGAACCGCATCGGTCAGGAAGGGGAAGGATGGCGGGTGATGACGGCCGGACTCAACTTCGAAAGGACCCTCATCTCTGCTTCAGTGACAGGCTGGATAGGGGAACTTCTGAGGAATGCGGTGCCGTATGCACAGAGAAGGGTCCAGTTTGGCCGGCCCACGATCGATATACCGGCGAACCAGTTCAAGATCGCCGATCTTATCATCAAGACGAAGATAGCTCGCCTGATGACGTACTATACCGCTTACCTCTGGGATCTCGGGGTGGATATCGCGGTCGAATCGAACGTGGCCAAGGTCTTTAACTGCGAGTCGGCAATGCAGGCGAGCATTGATGCGATACAGGTGATGGGCGGCGACGGCGTGACGCCTTTTTACCCTCTTGAGGAGATCATGAACGTGGCCAAGGTTGAACACATCGCCGGCGGCACAATGGAGGCCTGCAGGCTTGTCATTTTCAGGACAGCCTTGCGCCAGATGGCCGAAGACCTCAAGATGCCGCACCGGGTTGTCCATCCGACACTGGGGGTGCCGGTACCGGTGCCCGGTACAATAGAGAAAGAAAAAGAGATTGACGAGGAGAGGCTGCTCGCGGCGCTCGCGGAAGACTACCGTGTAAACCCGGGTCTTTTCATGAGCCGCGAGGACATAAAGGAATTGTTCGAAGTGGACAGCGCCACGCTTGATGATCTGCTCGCCTCCCTCGA
Source organism: Syntrophorhabdaceae bacterium (assembly GCA_028713955.1). Classification (NCBI taxonomy): domain Bacteria; kingdom Pseudomonadati; phylum Thermodesulfobacteriota; class Syntrophorhabdia; order Syntrophorhabdales; family Syntrophorhabdaceae; species Syntrophorhabdaceae bacterium. The sequence goes on along the minus strand of JAQTNJ010000133.1, from coordinate 1,585 downwards.
GAAGAAAGGTCTTGTCAAACTTTACCGGACAAAAAAGGGTATTGAGCTGGCTAAGGCAACCTATGAAGGTCTCAACAGAGCGCATCCGTTAGAGTACTACCGATGGTTTCCGTCCTGGATCAATAACGGGAAGGACAGAATATTTTAGAGGAGGTGATGCGGTAACATTCATGAGGGGATGTTCCCCTGGGGCAGAGAGAAACGATTGAAAAAAAGTATTTTTATTGTAGAATAGGCTTAGGCAACAAAATATAAAAATAAGGGGGTAACATGAAAAAGCTTATGTGTGTGGTGTTTCTTGTCTCGATTTTTTGTTTTGTTTCAACAATTGCCTTCAGCGCACCTATTGTTTTAAAAGCGGTCACGGCCTTCCCTAAAAATCATAGCAACAATGACACCGTTCAGATGTTTGTTGATAGAGTCAACGAGCGATGCAAAGGCAAGCTTGAAATACGCTGGCTTGGCGGACCTGAAGTTACCGCAGCTTTTGATCAGGTCAATGCCCTGAAGGCAGGCACAATCGACATGATTCTGTACTATCCCTTTGGTTACATGAAACAATTAATGCCTGAGGCTGAAGCAAAGGGTCTTTCTGAGCTTGCCGATTGGGAAGAGAGAAAGACAGGCGCATTTGAGTTGTGGGGGGAAATATTTGCAAAGAGGGTAAATGCCAAATATATTGGAAGGTTTCATAATTTGATCCCATTCATGCTCTATACAAATAAGAAGATCACAAAACTGGAAGATTTCAAAGGAATGAAGATAAGGGTCATGCCTTTATATGTTCCTTTTATAAAGGCCCTGGGGGCTTCCCCGATCTTGATACCGCCGACCGACATCCATACTGCCATGGAAAGAAAGGTGGTGGATGGATTTTGTTGGCCAAGGGTTGGCATGACAAGCTGGGGCCTCCAGGAGGTCACCAAATATATGCTGCTGCCCGGTTTTTTTCAAATGGAGCCGGCTACCATGATCAACATGGATAAGTGGAAACAGATCCCCAAGGACGTACAGGATATAATCATGGAAGTTATGAAGGACATGGAATACGTCGCAACCATGCGCCAGATGTTGCTCGTGGAAAAAGAAGATAATGTCAGACTAAAGGCCGGCATGGAATTTATTCAACTTCCACCCGAAGAGGCTAAAAAGTTCTTAAAGATAATTCATGATGAAACATGGAACTTTGTCTTGAAGAGTGCCCCCGAGTATGGTCCAAAACTCCAGAAGGCGTCTTCAAAAAAGGCATTGCCTAAAGGGGCATTCCCCTGGCAATAGTAATGTGTGTTAAATGGTCAGATACCCCTCTAAACAAAGAGGGGTATCTGGCAGTCTTTTCTGTATACTTAGAGCCTTGCAGTATTACAGTCTTTACGGAAGGGAAGCCTTCTTGAGAAGCAGTTCCCGGGACTTTCCTTTATCTTTACAAGGAGGGATCAAACATGGGCCGTAAGGGGATTTTTGACTGGGTTATAGAGAGCCTTGCCTATCTTGGCGGTATTTTGCTTGGTTGTGCCATAATTATAAAATTCTGTGACATCATCCTGCGATATTTTTTCAATAAGCCGTTGACCTGGGATATAGA
>JAQTNJ010000132.1:7287-8547 GCA_028713955.1 Syntrophorhabdaceae bacterium | reverse complement strand
AGGGATGTCACGCTGGACTCATTGAGAAAAAATATTGCCCTCGTGACACAGGATATCATCCTCTTCAACGACTCCATTAAAAACAACATAGCGTATGGTGTCGTCCCTGACCAGGAAAGGCTGGAGAGAGCGGCGCGTATGGCATATGCCCATGATTTTGTCGTCAAGCTTCCAAAGAAATATGACACAGGTGTCGGTGAGAAAGGCGTAAGACTTTCGGGAGGTCAAAAACAGCGGATCGCCATCGCGAGGGCGCTCTATAAAGATTCGCCCATACTCATTCTCGATGAGGCAACGAGTTCTCTCGATGCCGCGTCAGAGATTGAGGTACAGAAGGCGCTTGAGAACCTTATGAAGGGAAGAACGACAATCATCATCGCCCACAGGCTCTCAACGATCATCAATGCCGACAGGATCATCGTTCTCGAAAAAGGGACGATCGTCCAGGAAGGAACTCACGCTACCCTCATGGAGGCCGAAGGCCCTTATAGACGGCTCTATGAATTGCAATTCAGAAACGGTACACAGAAAAAGATCATAAAGATAGGTAAAAAATGAAAAAGATAAAGTATTTTCTCCTCCTCAATGTGCTGCCACCTCTTATCTATGTCATCCTCACACTCCTCAAAATGACATTGCGGCTCGAACATATCAATAAATCAGCCATACAGGAGGAATGGGATAAAGGCGGCAACTTCATTGTCTGTTTCTGGCACGGGAGATTGCTCATGATGCCCTTCGCGAAAGAAGGCGGTGGAGGAAAGGTACTGATAAGCCGCCATCGGGATGGTGAATTTATTGCCCGGATCATCCGTTTTTTCAAACTTGGCTCCATACGGGGATCCTACAGAAAAGAAGGGAGCGTCTCTTCCCTCAGAACAATACTGCATGACCTGAAGCATAACATCGACGTGGCAATCACGCCTGACGGCCCGAAAGGTCCGCGGTACAAGGTAAAGCAAGGCATCATAGAGCTTGCAAAACTATCCGGCAAGGCAATAGTGCCTGTCAGTTACGGTGCAAGTAAAAAAAAACTTTTCAATCCTGGGATAATTTCATCCTGCCCTACCCTTTTTCAACGATCTATTTTCTCTGGGGAGACCCGATCCATATAAGCAAAGAAAGTACCTCCGAAGACATGGAAAAACAGAGGATTGAATTCGAACATATACTTTTATCCATTACAGAGAAGGCAGATGCCATAGCATGTGGAAGATAGTCTACAACATACTGACCTTTATAGCCCTCCCGTTTTTTATC
>JAQTNJ010000132.1:0-7187 GCA_028713955.1 Syntrophorhabdaceae bacterium | reverse complement strand
AAGGTGATCAATACCGGCAACATCAAATATTACAGAAAATCCATAGTGCCTTCCGATGATATCTCTCATAAAGAAAAGGTCATAACCTATGGCAGCGTCAGGGAAAAAGAGCTTGATACAATATTTGACACTATCAAAAGGCTCAAAAAACATTTCCCCGATTACACTGTTTTTGTGGCGCCCCGGGAATTACATCTCACCGAAAGGATAGAAAAAGAACTCTCATCCTCTTTCAACTGCATCAGATACTCGGTTCTGAAAAAGATTCCCCCTGGACACGCGGGCATTGATATCGTTGTCGTTGACACTGTCGGTGACCTTCTTGATATATACAAAAAAAGCCGAGTTGCCTTTGTCGGAGGCAGCCTCGCCCCCTATGGCGGGCAAAACATACTCGAACCCTTATTCTTCGGCACCCCTGTCCTGTTTGGTCCCTTTATGGAAAACTTCAGGGACATAGCAAAACAGGTAACGGGGAATGGAGCGGGAATCGTGGTCTCCGGCGGCGATGAGATTGTGAAACACATTACCGCTATCCTCGAAGATGCGGCACTCGCGAAAAAGATGGGCGAGGCGGGAAAAGCGATCATTGAAGAACAGCAGGAGGTAATGAGAAAGACCGTGAGCCTTATCGTTGAGAAGATAAAGCCGGCTCATAGTTCATAGCTCATGGCTCATAGAAAAGAATTCATAGCGCAGGGCGCACAGCGTTGCAATCCGTGAGTCGTAAGGTGTGAGTCATAAGTTGAACCTAAATACATCACTTACAGCATCGGCGTCGGATTTTCCCAAGCAAACCGTCGTGAGGCGAGGAAGCTTGGTCTTTTGCGAAGCAAAAGTTCCGAAGCCGAACGCGAGCGATTGGAGCCGCTGGAGCGGAATGAGCGTGTTTGTGGGGAAAGTCCGACACCGATGCTCTACGGTGACGTGTCAGGGTTTAAAACCTTTCACGTTTCACTTTGCACATTTCACTTTTTACCTTTTACCTTTCACCTTTCACGATATCAGTTGGAGGTTTTATGAAAGAGTTTTCAAAGCTCGTTGAACTTGTAGCAACCTTGCGGGGGGAAAAAGGCTGCCCCTGGGACAGAAAACAGACCCTTCCCGCGTTCAAAACCTTTCTCCTGGAAGAAGTATACGAGCTCATCGACGCTATCGAGCAGGACAACACACAATCGCTCAGGGAAGAGCTCGGGGACCTTCTCTTCCACATAATCTTTATCGCAAGGATCTGTGAAGAACAGAAACGGTTTGACATAAAGGATATCCTTGAAACAGAATACCGAAAGATGTATAACAGGCATCCGCATGTATTTCTCAAAGAATCCTCTGAAAAACCTGTACAGATGAGGTGGGAAGAGATCAAGAAAGAGGAAAAGGAAGACTACTCGCTGCTCTCCAATATCCCTGTCAATACCCCTGCGCTGCTTAGGGCCTATATCATTACTAAGCGCGCTGCGAGGGTTGGCTTTGACTGGGAAAAGCTCGAAGATATCTATGAAAAGATGCACGAAGAGATCGGGGAGCTTAAAAAGGCAGAAGAGACAAAGGATACCGGTGCAATAAAGGAGGAGATCGGCGATCTGCTTTTTACCATCGTGAATATATCAAGGTTCCACAACATCGATCCGGAGGACGCGCTGAGATCCACTTCAGAGAAATTCATAAGGCGTTTCAATTATATAGAAAAAAATATAGATGTCACCAAATCGTCACTTACCGACATGGACAACTTGTGGGATGAGATAAAGAATATGGAAAGGCAGGGGGATTAACCCCTGCCTTTTTATTCGGCTTTCGCTACATTTGCTGCCTGCGGACCCTTTGGACCTTTTACGATCTCAAATTCTACTTTTTCGCCTGTTTTGAGTGATTTGAAGCCATCCTGTTTGATGGCTGAAAAGTGGACAAAGACATCTTCACCGTTATCCTGCTCGATGAACCCATACCCCTTTGAATCGTTGAACCATTTTACTTTACCTACTGGCATACTACAAAGCTCCTTTCATATAATAGATTAAGCATGCTGCTTAAAGGGTATATTATGACTATTCTAAATAACCTGTCAAGCTAAATCTCAACAAAAATAACGTACAATCCACACCGCAACAACCGCTGATAAAAACTATACCCCTCCGTGGCGATAGGCGCTCAGTATGGGTCTGCTGATGGCAAAACCTATCAAGGCACCTGCCCCTGAACCTGTAATACCCTGGATCATTTGTAAACACACATACCAGGAGGCATAATGAAGATGCCAGATGAAGGGGGCGGAAAAGAAATAGAAATATATATAGACTACGAAACCCCTTAAAAGGCCGGCTCCCAGAGCATTTATTTTTGTCTCAAGGTAATTCCTGCTTATCAAAAAATAGAGTTCCAGGACAAAACCTGCAAGCAAGGCATATGGCCACCACAGGGGATTTATGCCCCGTGAAATAATCTGCGAGAGGAGGCTGTTACCGAAAATAATGAGGGTCGCCGTACCACATTTCGGCACAAGCCTGATACCGACTACAAGCACCGCCGTAAATGGTATGGAAAAGATAAGTGCCTGGATAAAAGGTATGCGGCTCAACCCAAACTTAAAGGGCACTGTCGCGATATAAAGAAGGCTGCAAAAAAGCGCTATCGTTACAATCTCCTGAAGACTAAAACCCCATATGATCCTCCGCTTCATGGCCATATAAAATACAATCCCGCCGAGAATAAAAACAAAGATCACAGACCCGGCATAGGTGCTCATGGTATAAACCTGTGCCAGATCGCGAGTGCCAATGTCGTTGGCATGACGATAAGGGCAACCCAATCAAGTGATGTAAATCTGGGTTCTTTTATCTCAGTCCGCTTGCCGGTAAACCCCCTCACCTCTGCTGCAAGGGCGATCCTCCTCGCCTTCCTGAGGCAGTCTATAGTCAGCGGGACTATAAGATAACGGAACCCCTTTATTCCTCCACGCAGCCCCTTCAATTGTAATCCGCGGAGTTTCTGGGCGGTGATGATCCTCTTTGTCCCCTCCATAAGGAGAGGAAGAAAACGGATACTTATTGTCAGCATAAAACCGATCTTTCCAGGGACGCCGATCTTGTTTAACCCGAGAATAAGATCAGAGGGGTACGTAGTCATGACAATGATCATGCTCAGCAGGGTTGCGGAAAACAGCCTCATAGACTGGATCGCCCCATAGAGGAGGCCTTCCCGGTAGAAGTATACACCTCCGGTTAATCTCCCTATTATCGGCGTGTCGCTGCGGATGATGGTAAATATCGGGGTCCTCGGCTCAAAGTAGTAAAAAAAACCCTGTGATATCAATGTCGCGAACAATGTCACGATCATCAGGTACAGCATCGTTCTGATATATGATGCAGGAGGTCTTATCAAAAAGAAACCGCAGAAAAGCAGCATGAAGAGCGCGAAGAGACTGCCTGCCGTATTGAGAATAACGATAAGACAGGCCGAGGTCAGGCTTAAAAATATCTTTGTTCGCGCGTCGAGGCGATGGAAAACGCTATCGCCGTTCAAATATCTCACAAACCCGCCCTATCCTTTTCTCGCTTTTACCGGTATTCCCTTTTCCCTGAGTTCGTCTGTCTTCTGTTTTGAATGCTCCATGCAAAGAAAAACCGGTTTATCGGCCATCCTGTTGTAGCTGGGAGCCCTTACAAGACGCCACACAACGTCCTGTTTCCCGCAGACGTCACACCTGCCCTCCTTTGTTTGCCATACCTCAAAATGATCCGACCTGAATATGTAACGGTCCACCCAGAAGAATATCAACGAACCTATGAAATTGCCTATGAATGCCGCTATCCATGAATTCGTGATGCCATAGACGGCAAGCAGCCAGATCACAGGCGCAAGCGTAAACGTGCTGAGCTGCCATCGCCCCATATAGAGAAGGAGTTTTTTCATCATTTTCCCTGTCCTTTCTTAAAAGATTTTTTGTCAAGGTGAATATACCTGTCTGCGTACTCCCTGGCCATAATATTGTGCGTAGCAAAGACCACCGTTACCCCCTGTTCCGTTAAAGAGCTGAGCAGATCCATGAGATTCGACCAGCTGTTTCGATCCAATCCCGTTGTCGGTTCATCGAGGATCAGGATCTGTGGCTCCAGTGCCAGGATCGATATGACCGCAAGGAGCTGCCGCTGACCCCGGGAAAGTGTTTGCGGATGCCTGTCCCTCATTGATTCCAAACCACAGAGCCTTAAATATCTTTCTATGTCGATGGTCTTGCCGATCTGTTTTGGACCAAACAATATCTCTTCTTCTACCGAATTTGTAAATAATTGTTCATCAGGGTTCTGGAATAAAAAACCAACCTGTCCGACAAGATCATCGACTTTCGGATTCGTTTTGTCAAGTATGCGGACTTCTCCTGATGCAGGCTTTAAAAGTCCGGCCATGATCTTCAAAAGAGTGCTCTTCCCGGAACCATTGTCTCCTCCAACAGCTATTAGTTCGTTTTCCTTGATCTCGATATTGATATCCTCCAGTACAGGGTCTCCCTTTTTATATGCGAAACAAACACCTTCCAGCCTCAGATGTACGGTCTGCTCCGGCGGGCGCTGTTCTCTCCGCGGCGCCGTGTTGTGTTCCGGGACAGGCAAGGCCCTGCCATTGACCTTCCCGTCTTCGAGCCTCACGACCCGGTCAGCGAGTTGGGAAAACTCTTCATGCTGATGCTCGACAACGATGACCGTCTTTCCACTCTCCTTTAATCCTTTTACAATTTCCAGAAATTCCTTTCTTCCTTTTGTATCGATGTCTGTCGTGGGTTCGTCAAATAAAAAGATATCCGGGCCCATGGCGTATACGGAGCTTATTACCAGCCGCTGCTTTTGCCCGCCTGACAGGGTGAATGTCTCGGCATCCTTTAGATGCGACATACCCATTTCCGCAAGGGCCCTGTCGCTGCGCCGCACAATCTCGTCAGCGGGCATCAGGAGATTTTCGCAACCAAAGGCAACCTCATCGGCGACCTTCAGCATAAATATCTGGCTTTCAGGATCCTGAAATACGGTTCCTGCGAACCGCGATATCTCCCTGACCGGCAGTTCTCCCGGGGAAAAACCATTTATTCTTATCTCTCCGTCTGTCCTTCCGCCAAGGACGTGAGGTATGAGACCGTTCAATGTATAGAGAAGCGTTGTCTTTCCTGAACCTGTCGGACCGACAATAAGGACGCACTCTCCGTCGCGGATATCCAGGTTTATATCCTGAAGCGCCGGCGTACGGGCCTCTGGATAGGCATAGGTAAAGTTTCTTATTGTTATCATTTTTTCAGATTGTTGGTAAACAGATCTACGATACCTGTATAATTCTGCTCTGTCGGGTCTGAAAAAACAACATTCCGGAGATTGCCGTTCACCGCGTCTGCAGCCTCCTTTACTTCCGCGTAGGAAGGCTTGCGGTATTGCAGGCCGTTAACAGGCATATACCCGATAATACGGTACGGGATGCCCCTGTCGATCCCTCCTATAAATCCGGCAATACTCAGGATCTCATCCTTGTCTATAAAACCCGGGATATACACACTCGACGAAGAAAGCCCGACGTTGTTCTCATGAAGATATTTGAAATTTTCAAGTGACTGCCTGTTCGATCTGCCGGTATATTGGATATGGATATCATCACGCAGGGCCTTTATCGACATGGAGACGTGCCTCAGCCCCTCAAGGGACGGCAATATGAACCCGTTGGTGAGAAGCCGTACCTCGCATGCAAACTCGTCGTACAACCTCTTTGGCAATATGGAAAATTCGTCATTTTCAACAGGATCGCCGCTGATTATGATAACCCGTTTCGGCGATACGGGCTTCAGGATCTCAATCACTTCCCGGAGATTTAAAAATCTGATCTCCTTAAAATTCACCCGGGGATAGATCTTCTTCCAGTAACATCCGATACAGCGGAAATTGCAACCGATGAAGTACAGGCTGCATGAATTCAGCTCAGGGTTATATGTTATACGGTGAACGTTCATCTCAAAACCTCAGTATGACCTCTCCGAACCATGTCCTTTCCGGCGCCTTGTATGACGAATAGTAGTCTCTGTCAAAGATATTATCCACAGAGAGCGATAGTGTAACATATTTCATCAGCGTGCATGATATCTTCGCGTCAGCAACAAAATACGGGTCGTATGAGAGGTACACGTTGTTTGTCCTGTCTCTGTTCTCGTCGTCGCTGTACCGTTTGCCGACATACCTGCCGACAATCCGCGCCGTAAAAGGCCCTTTTTCCAGATCGAATCCGAGGTTGAACATCTCCGCCGGCACCATGGCAAGGCGCTTTCCCTCTGTCAGCGGTTTTACATCGTTTTCCCTGACCCTGGCGTTATTATAGGTATAGTTGGCGAAGATCCTTATGCCGCCATCAAATCTTTTCTCTCCTTCTATCTCAATACCTTTCACCTCTGCCTTGCCGATGTTGATCTTGTCTTGCAGTGTCGCCGTTACAGTCCTGCCGTAGACCATATCCTCGATATAATTTTCAAAATAGGTTGCCTTCATCCCGATCCCGTATAAGAACCGCTGTTCAACACCGAAATCCCAGGATAGGGCCTTTTCCGGCTTCAGATCAGGATTACCGGCATAGGTAGTACCCGATGTTGAGGTCCACGTCCTGTAAAGATCGTACAATGTCGGGGGGCGGAATGCCTTCCCAACGGATGTCCTCACGATAGTCTGTGAGAACGGGTTGTATACGACTGATGCCTTTGGACTGAACGATGACGACTCTGTTGACGCGTAACGCTTCGGGTAACCCGCCTTGCCCACGTCATTCGCGTATCCGTCGAAGGCCTTCCACCAGTCCTGGCGAAACCCCAGATAGACCGTAAGGTTATTCAGTATCGCGAACTCGTCCTGTACAAAAAAGGCATATGTCCTGTCTTTTCCGCCTGACCGGTAGGTTATATTCGTTCTGGAATCCTCATCCTTCCAATCCGTCAATGCCCGTTCCGTTGTATCTGAAAAGTTATACCTGTATGACCCTCCGAATGTGACGGCATGTCTCTTAAAAAAAGGCACTGTGGCCTGCATATCCCCGCTATATGCACGGGAGGGGGTTGACGAGACCGTTCCGGGTCCTCCGGAACGTGTGGTCGCAGCAGTTGTGCCCGGTGTTACGTACCAGTTATCTTCATGCTGGTTGAGCCCCGCAGATGCCTTGATCTTCGCCTT
>JAQTNJ010000131.1 GCA_028713955.1 Syntrophorhabdaceae bacterium | reverse complement strand
GTGACCGAGCAGTTACTCATGTTCGCCCGTTCTTTCCTGAAACAGGCAAAGGGAGGGGTTATCGCGGGCATTGGTGTTGTCCTTCTCTTCTGGACCGTTATATCGATCCTCGGAAAGATAGAGGATTCTTTCAACGCTGTCTGGGGAGTGACAAAATCCCGCACTATCCTGAGGAAATTCACTGATTACATGGCGATCCTGATCCTTACACCGGTATTGTTCGCTATAGCAAGCAGCCTGACGGTGCTTGTGGCAGGCGAGGTCGGGCTCATTGTCCACAAGATTCAACTGCTCGGGGTCTTCAGTCCTTTGATCTCTTTTCTACTCAAGTTCCTCCCCTATGTCTCCTTGTGGTTACTGCTGACCGTGCTCTATACCATCATGCCGAATACCAGGATTCCTCTCAGGTCAGCCATAATCGGCAGTATCGTAGCCGGAACCCTCGTTCAGATCACCCAGTGGCTTTATATTACCTTCCAGATAGGCGTCGCGAGTCACGGTGCGATCTACGGGAGCCTCGCCGCAGTGCCGCTTCTATTCGGCTGGCTGCAGACAAGCTGGATGATCGTGCTCTTCGGTCTGGAGATCGCTTACGCCCATGAGCACAGCGAGACCTACGGCCTGCAGCCCGGTTATTCCGGCTTGAGCGCTTCCTCGAAAAAGATCATGATGTTGTCAATATTCAACCTTATCGGGCAACGGTTTTCAGCAGGTGAAAAACCCTTCTCTGCTCGGGAGATGGCCCGGGAGCTGAAGATCCCTCTTGCCCTTGTACAGGAACTCATCGGGAACATGATAAGGGCGAACCTCCTTGCGGAAGTGATGGACGAGAAAAGCAACGGCGGTTATTTTCAGCCTGCGAGATCGATCGAAGGCCTTACCATGCAGGATGTTCTCCGTGCATACGAAGGAACAGTAGCATTACCCCGCCTGAGTTCGGAGGAGACCGCGAGAATATCCGACAGGTTCAGGCAACTCTCCGACGCTGCCGTAAACCTGCCCGAAAATATCGAAATTAATAAACTGTAGAGTATAAAACAGCATATCGTATATAGTATGTCGTATGTCGTGAACTGCAAGAGCCGATGCTGGTCACTCGATACTCGATATACGATATACGAACTACGACATACGATTTGCTATGAGCTATGAGCCGGTTTACTATATCCCCCATCCGCCTGATACGGTGATCGTCGTTCCCGTGATAAAGGACGCGTCATTGGAGGCGAGGAATGCCGCTACCCGTGCTATCTCTTCAGGCTCGCCGATCCTGCCCAGGATGGTCTGCGCGATAATGGGTTCTTTGTATTTGTCGGGCATTTTGATGATCGGGGGCGTGCGTATGAGCCCGGGCACGATGGCGTTCACCGTCACACCGTCAGGTCCGCCCTCTCTCGCGAGGGTCTTCGTCAGGCCGATAATGCCGGACTTCGCTGTTGCATATGCTACTTCTCCTTTTGCACCCAATACACCATAGACGGAGCTGATATTGACGATCCTGCCCCACTTCCGGGCGCGCATTTCGGGGAGCAGCCACTTACTCAAAAGAAAGGGGACGCCGACGTGTATCCCGAGCACCGCGTTAAATTCCTTTTTGCCTGTTTTCGTTGTTATCCCCGGCCTGTCAAAGCCGGCATTATTGACGAGGATGTCTATATGCACATCCTGTGTTATTTCCGTAATGAGTTTCCTGAGAGGCTCGGTATGGGTGAGGTCAACGATCTTGGCGATGACGTTCCCGTCTTTTCCAGCGATCTTTTCGACGACCTTCGGGAGGGTTTTGCTGTTTTTGTCAAGAAGGACGAGCCGGGCGCCCCTCCCGGCAAAGACATGAGCACATGCCTCGCCGATGCCCTGACCTGCCCCTGTTATCAATACTGTCCTGCCGCTGAGATCCATACTGCCCCCTTGTTTCAGTTGTGATGAAAAGCATGCTTATTGTATCGTAAATGCATGGCAGTTGCAATGAGATCGAATGTCCTTGACACATAATGACCCCCCCGTTACACTTATTAAAAAATGAGGTCATACCAAGGCGGGAAAATATCTTTCCATTTTCAGACCCGATAACAGGAAGGTAATAAATGAATACACAAATGATTACAAGACCGGTTTTAATATGTGTGGTGGCTGTTTTCCTGATTTTATCAGCAGCTTCAGCACAGGACAATGCGGGGACAACAAAAACGCTGCGTTTTGTCGAGGGCCAGATCAAAACCTCAAACGGCACGAACCACAGCCGTGTGAGCACGGATTTTGTCGGAGGAATTGTCACCGGCATAAGCACACAGCTGCTTGGCCAACTCATGGATAGCCTGAGTTCAGGCTCCACGGTTCCACCTGCCGGCCCATCTGCAGGCATCACTGTCGGTCCGCCGTCTTCCGGTTCCAATATAGTAATAACGACAGATCCGAATACCGGGGTTATAGCGATGACGCCCGGTGAGACGCAGCAGACCGCCGTTGTTTTGAGCGTAAGCCCCGGACAGCAGGTGAATGTTACAGGCTCCCCCACTCAGCAGAGCGTCTCCAGCGCGGTGATCCAGTCAGAACGGGACAGGATAAAGAATCAATACACAGTGCCTTATGCCGGCACGGTGGCCCCCATTGGGATCGGCATAGGACTTGATACCTTTTTTGTCTCTCCGGGAATACCAGGGCTTGTTGCGGGAAAGGCGAACAGCAGGTTTGAATCGGATCTGGAGATGACCTGGTCTTTCACGAAGGAAGAACTCGATCACTATAACTCCTTACTCCAGCTCAAGCAGCTTTTACCCGGCCTGGTGCCTATCGGGGCGATGAAGCTGAAGACTGCAAAATCAAGGTATGTACGCGAGGTCGGCGCGCGCGCGGACCTGGGCATAGATCTCAAGTGGAAAAGCACCTGGCATAACAGTGTGGCGTCGATCAACATCACGGACCTGGGGATGGAGATCAACGAGAAGGACAGAGACAAACTGGGTTCTTCAAAGGTTGAACACAGCGATACGATGAACGTCAGCGACATACCGGGACTTGTTATCGGGCTCGCGGAAAAGGTGAGCGCTAAACTGGGTTCCAAGGCGGGAAGCGCTGCCGCTAAAGAGGCAGGAGACAGCCTGGCGGAAAAGATATTTGACAATATGAAGATCGGGGTGCTGGTGACCCAGACAACCCGTGACAGGTATGTCACTATAAAATTCGAGCTGACAGCAAAGGATATGACCGGTCAGGTTATGAATAACGTAAGTCTCGATACGAACACCTTTACCTTTGACAATGAAGGTGTTGACCATATACTGCATATAAGGATCCCCGAGAACTGTCCGCCGATAAAGAGCATATCCCTTCGTGTAAAAGACGCGACCTACCACTACAAGGAATCTGGCAACGTGGAGCTTGGCATAAGCGCTTCATACATCCCCGTTGAATTGAAGACGGGCAAGCTCACCGAAGGTATCGGTATGTATTATCCCAACGATCATAATGTTGCGGCAAGGGACGAAGATAAGCCGTCCTTTACAATCACCGGGGGCGTGCTGGCATATGTCCCTTTTCACGGTATCGTTGTGAACAATGCGGACCCCGCATCCGGCATAGAAGGGGTAAAGGTGGATCTCAATGCGAAAGACCGGTCATTTCATAAGACAGAGTACACGCACCCTGACGGAAAATTCTACGGTGATTTTTATGTCGGCAACGATACGGGAATAGCCCCGGAGGCCGTCATAACCGCTTCAAAGGATGGATATCCCGCGGGCCGTTATACAACAAAATTTATTAATAATACCGAAGGGTACAAGATAAACATGCACCTCTCTCCGGACCAGTTGATCGTTGTAACCGGCAGGGTGCTCGATACCCGGGGAAATCCCATCGGGGAGGCAGAGGTACACGCGACAAAGGGCACAAACGACGTATGGGTGGCGACAGCCGTTGATGGAAGGTTCTATTTCAAGATACTGAAAGAAGGCGCAACGACCTTTTCGGCATTTAAAAGCGGGTACAATATACCGGTAGTCACGAAGACGTTTTCAGGAAACGAGACGGCGGCTACCGTCGATCTGCAGGCGACATCACAGATGCCACCGGGCGCGATGAAACTGGTCTTCCAGGGACCGGGCAAGACCTCTCTTTCCGGTCTTCACATACAACGCGCAAACGGGGAAGAGTTCAACGTGGGGGTCGGTCAGGACGGAACCGTCAAGATACCCTGCCAGGCGAGCGAAACGCTGACCCTGAGCGCGCAAGGGCTTATATTCAATCCCGACAGGGTTACTGCCCAGTTTACCGGCAGCCAGCCGGGGCAGGAAAAACAGTTCGACATTACCGTAAGCTCCTCCTGGGCGAATTCCGTGAGTATCGCGCCGTCGTCAGCGACGATCGAGACCGGCGGGATCAATTATAATGACGGCAGGCAGCAGGAGCGGGTACAGCTTGCGGCTACTGTCAAGGATATGAGTAGCAACCCCATGAACGGCATCCCGGTAAGATTTGAGGTCGTGTCGAAGACACAGACGGCGGCGGTTAAATTCTCGAAAGAAGGGGGAAGGCCCGGCTGCGGCTACGGAACCACCGACAGCCAGGGTAAGGCAACCGTAGATGTCATAGCCTATAATACGCTTGGTACGGTGACGATAAAGGCAGTAGCGCTGGATAAATATCTCGTTACCGGCAACGCAAGCGATGAGCTGTCCAGTCCCGGTACAGTTCAGATAACTATTGTGCCGACGACCCGTGTCTCGCAACCCGTGAAGCCGACAGCCGCGGTCCAGGTATATACGAACAGCAAGGCCGTCCTGGGGGTCGCGACGCCGACGGTAGAGAAAGGCGGGGAATTCGTGTTCCATCTCGCGCAGTCTCTGGGCAACTCCGCTGTATCGCCGCTGAACCCGTCAGGCCAGATAACGGCCTATACAATAGGTTTTTCAAAAGATAACGGAAGCTGGCAGGAGGAGACACACGAGACTGCCCCGCCGCTTTCCACCCCAAGGACGTTTAACGAGAAAGGGAACTACAAGGTCGGTTACAAGGTGCGGGAAACCTATGCCGGACAACAGGTCTGGTCCGACAGGACAGAGGCGCCTTTCAACGTCGTTGAATTTACGCCCCCGCAGGTCGCCCTGACCGTTCCGAATACGACGGGCACGGTCAACCTGCCGTTGAGTTATTCGTTCAACGTGACGGCCTCCGCGCCCCTTCAGGGTATCGCTTTGACCTTCGGTGATAATGACATGGACATTGTCCTTGATCCGGGACTTTTAAGCGGCAGGACGTCATGGTCCGGGAGCTTCCACCACGTTTACAGGAATACCGGGAACTACACGATGCGCCTTACGGCAACCGACCAGAATTCCAGATCAGCGGAGACAACGAAAAATATAACCGTTCAGTCGGTCGCCGCCCTCAACGACACCACTGCCCCGACGGGGAGCATCAGCATCAATAGCGGGGCGACCACGACGAATATACGGGGAGTGATGCTTCGCATAACCGGGCAGGACAATTCAGGCGGATCAGGGATATACAGATTCAGGGTCTCAAACGACGGGACAAACTGGAGTATCTGGAACAGCATCAATTTTGCGGACGATGTCCCGCAGCCGGGCATATCAAAGGACTACACCTGGCAGCTTTCCGAGGGAGCGGGGACGAAGACCGTATACGTCCAGTTGAAGGACGCGAGCGAGAACGTCTCCGGTGTCTTTACCGGCACGATACAGCTTCAGGCAACAGGCCTGCAGGTCTCAGGAAACCTTCCTCCGCCAACGGTTACGGATACCTTTTACAACAACGCCCCGGCTCCGCACGGCAGCATATCGATAACAACACGGCAGGGCAATAATATCTCCGCGACATTTTCCGCCACAAACGACTGGGCCATCGGGATTAACCAGATGGCATTGTCCTTTGACAACACGAACTGGACCGGCTGGACGCAGTTCGAAACGAATAAACAGATCGACCTCGCGGGCCACCTTGATGCGACCAAGCTCTATGTGACATACGGCGACAGGGCAGGAGGAAAAAGCCCGGTCTATTCAGCCGATATACCGGCAGCGTCTCAGGCCCAGACATCCCAGCCTCAGACATCTCAACCGGCGGGGCAACAAGGCGCCCAGCAGGGACAGGCTCAGGCAGCCTCATCCTCCGGCACCCAGACCCAGGCTGCCTCGCCCTCCGGCGGGCAGGCACAGACACCGGGCGGCAGCGCCGGCACCTTACAAAAACCTGCACAGGAAAAAGGGCGCTTATCCGGGGCAATGGGTAAAGAAGAAACCAAACAGGAACAAACGGTCGATCTGTCTATTGAAGACATAAAGGTTGCCCAGAATATATCCCTGGGGCAGGGTACCGAGGTTGAGGTCAGTGTAAGGAATAATTCAAACGTGGAGATAAAGGATTGCCGGATAACCTTTTCCGGCGAAGACGGAACGATGAAGAATGAAAAGGTCTCTCTGGGTCCAAGGGCGCGGGAAAGGGTGAGATTTGAATGGGTACCCCGCAAGGAGGGGAGACAGAAGATATCGGTTGCCCTGGAGTACAAGGAGGATGTGGACCGGGCCAACAATAAGGCCGACGAGATGGTGGACGTGAAAGGCAAGGAGGCAGCGGATATCTCCGTAGTCGATATGAAGTTGCCCCAGACGTTTGTCGCGGGACAGAAATACAGCATAGAAGCGGTGGTGAAGAACGATTCGACGACGGAGGCACGGGGATGTTCGGCGAGCTTTGAGGCAGAGGATGGCTCTTCCGACCGCCAGCGTATTGATCTGCGGTCCCGCGCGTCTGAAAACGTCAGGTTCACATGGACGCCCCGCCGGGAAGGCAGGTACAAAATAAAGGTGATGATCGAATGCAAGGCGGATGAAAATGCGAAAGACAATACCCTGTCCCGGAATGTTGAGGTCAAACCGGCTGAAGGCAAGATGATGAAGAAATTAAGATAATCCGCTGACAGCCGATATCGTGAAAAGTGAAAGGTGAGGAAACCCGTAATTCGTGAATCGTAATTCGTAATTGGATGAAACCGGTGAAAAGTGAAACGTGAAAGGCGAAATGGGTCATTGCGAGCCCGCAGGGCGCGGCGTTTTGTCATTGCGAGCGGAGCGCGGCAATCTCACCAACAGGATCGCCACGTCGCTTCGCTCCTCGCACTTTGTGCTTTTCCAATTACGTCTCACGAATTACGAATTACGGTTGTTCTCCCCTTACGCCTGACGACTTACGGATGTTGCCCGGCATCTTCCTTTACGGCGGTTGCGACCTTGAATAAAACGGTGAGGATGAGAAGGCCGAGACTGTAGATGCCTGCGCTGATGAGGATCTCAGGCAGGGTAGGGGAATACTCGAATATCTCTCCCAGCGGTGACGGGATAAAGCCTGCAACGACAAGGCCGATGCCTTTTTCAATCCAGACGGAAAGTATGATCGCGATGCAGACAACGGCGAGTACGGTATCGTTTTTCCGCACTGCAGGGTTGAGCATGAGGATGAGGCTGATCCAGGCAAGGACCATCGAAAACCAGATCCAGGGCGTGAGAGATGCATGCCCGTTGAGCCCGAAGAGGAGATAACGGAAATAACCGAGGTGCTCCGGGAGGCCGCTGTAAAACACCGTGAAGATCTCGACGAGGAAAAAGAATATGTTGATGCAGAGCGCGTAGGTCACGACCATGGCTACTTTCCGGATAGCCTCTCTGCCGGGGTCGAACCCGGTGAACCTCTTTATGATAAGGCAGAGGACTATAAGGAGTGACGGCCCGGACGCAAAGGCCGACGCGAGAAACCGAGGGGCGAGAAGGGCGGTGAGCCAGAAAGGCCGCGCGCCGAGACCCGAGTAGATAAAGGCCGTGACGGTATGGATGCTGATTGCCCAGGGGATGGAGATGATGATGAGCGGTTTGATCCATGCGGGAGGTGCGACTGATTTATGTTCGGCGTCGAGCGTATACCAGCCGATGATGATATTCAGGATAAGGTACACGGAAAGGACGATCATGTCCCAGAACAGTACGGAGCGTGGCGAAGGGTAGAGGATGATGTTCAGGACCCGTTCAGGCCGCCCGAGGTCGACGAATATGAAGAGCGCCGTCATGACCACCGCGGATACCGCGAGGAACTCGCCGAAAACCGTGACTCTGCCGAACAGTTTATAGTCATGGAGATAGTAAGGCAGCACAACGATGACGGCAGATGCGGCGACACCGACGAGAAAGGTAAAGTTTGCTATGTAGAGACCCCAGGAAACGTTTCTCCCCATGCCGGTGATGCCGAGGCCGACAGACAACTGCCGCAGGTAGAAGACGAAACCGACGATGATAAACAGTATCAGAACCGTTATCCATGTCCAGTATCTCCGACTTCCGCTGAGTGCTTTTTCTATCATAATAAGTAAAAAACCTTCGGTTGTGTACCGAGATAGGGTTTACGCCGGGTTGTCATACGGGACTTCAGCACTTTTACGATCTCTGAGCCGGGGTCGTTGAGGTCGCCGAATATCAGTGCGTTTTCCTTGCAGGCCTCGACACAGGCCGGTTTAAGACCTTTCGCAAGCCTCTCTTCGCAGAAGTTGCACTTCTCCACGACACCTTTCGTCCTGGTAGGGAAATCCTGGTTGATGTTTTTGATAAAAGGACGTGGGTCTTTCCAGTTAAAACTCCGCGCCCCGTAAGGACAGGCTGCCATGCAGTACCTGCATCCTATGCACCGGTGGT
>JAQTNJ010000130.1 GCA_028713955.1 Syntrophorhabdaceae bacterium | reverse complement strand
CGGTTCGTAGCAATGTATCAAAGAGGAAAAAACACAAAAAAATGAGTTAAGGAGGAGTGTATGGCAAAAGATGTAGCAGTTATCGGTGTGGGCCAGAGTTCGTTCGTAAGAGGCTATGAAGGCTCCATCAGGGAACTCGCCTTTGAGGCATTCAGGGAAGCCATGCAGGATGCAGGCATTACCCAGAAGGATGTTGGCGCTTCTATTTTTTGTTCGGCCCCTGAATATGACAAGCAGAGGTCGCCTGCCGGCGTTCTCGCTGAGTATCTGGGGCTGATCCCTCAGCCGACTTTCTATATTGAGACCGTCTGCTCATCGAGCAGTTCCGGTGTGAAGGTGGGCTACAGCATGATCAAGGCAGGCCTCCATGACATCGTCGTGGTACTCGGGTTCCAGAAGATGTCAGAGATCACATCTGCCGAATCCCAGGAGAGAATGGGGCGGGGCGCGGATATCCAGTGGGAGGCCCCCTTCGGCACCATGATGCCTGCTTACTATGCATTGTATGCACAGGCCTACATGGCAAAGAATGGACTGACACCCGATGATCTCATGAATGTAAGAATAAAGTCAGGTACCTACGGTCAGACCAACGAGAGAGCGGTCTATCGTAAAGGCGTAAAGGCTTCGGACTTCGACGCGAGTAACCCGGATGCGAGGATGGCCGGTGCAGTTGCGTGGCCGCTTCGGGTCGGTGATGCCTGCGCCAATGCAGATGGGAGTTCATGCGTCATCCTTGCCAATGCTGAGAAGGCAAAGGCATTTTCCAAGAAACCCATCTGGATTCTGGGCATCGGTGCGGCTTCCGAAGCAGTCAACATGGCGGCAAGACCAGATTTTGCAAAGGGTCTTAGCGTCGGTTACGGGGCAGCGGATGAGGCTTACAAAATGGCCGGCTTAACGCCAAAAGACATAAAAGTGGCCGAAGTTCATGACTGTTTTACCATTGCAGAGATCATGGCATATGAAGGCCTTGGGTTCGCGCCGATGGGCGAAGGCAAACAACTTATCCGTGAAAAGGCAACGTACAAGGAAGGCAGGATCCCGGTCAACGTCGACGGTGGCCTTCTCTCCAAGGGACATCCGATCGGTGCAACCGGCGGCTCACAGATCAGGACGATCGTACTGCAGCTTCGCGATGAGGCAGGTCCGATGCAGGTGCCCGGCAGTCCGGGCATCGGTCTCGTTCATAACGTCGGTGGTGTTGGCCTTTACGGCAACGTGACAATCTTTGGGAGGTGATATAATGGGATTCGAAAAATTTGGAAGAAAAAGCTTTACCGGCATTACAAAAACAGCGAAGTTTGTTGATTTGCTTACGGAAGGAAAGATCGAAGGGACAGTATGCAAACAGTGCGGCGCCAAATTCTTCCCGCCAAGGGCAGATTGCGCGAGCTGTCTCTCAAAAGATATGGACTGGTTCGAAATGCCGAAAAAAGGCAAGCTCGAGACCTTTACGATTGCTTATTATGCACCCTTCGGCTTTGAGAAGGATTGCCCCTATACGATGGGCGTCGTCGATTTCAGCGATCTCAAGCTCTTCGCGAGGCTCGCGAAAGATCTCAAGCCTGAAGACGTGAAGGTCGGCATGGATGTCACGGTCAAGCCCCTGCAGTACGAAGATGGCCAGATGTCCTTTGAGATCGCAAAAGCCTGACAGATGCCGTGAGACGTAAGTCGTAAGACGTAGACAATAAAAAGGCTGCTCTAACCGGCAGCCTTTTTTTATTTCGTTTTAATAACAGCATGTACGGTATATAATAGTTTCTTCAGGATAACGATGATCACAAAAGAATTCATCCTCGAAATATTTCATGCCGCCGGGATGAGGCGGTGGAACGACAAGATCAGACCTGTAGAACTCATGGAGCTCGACAAACAGGCGCACAAGATGACCATCGCGTATTTTCTCGGGAAATTTGAGGAGAACAGGGAAGGGTTAAACTGGCAGGAGATCATTGAAGGCGCCTTGTTCGAATTTCTCGAACGACTTGTCATCACCGACCTGAAACCGCAGATATTCAACAGGATCAAAGAGGACCCCGGACAATACAAACGGTTGAACGAATGGGTCTTCAAAAAACTGGAACCGACCATTGCGCTGCTGGGCGATACATTCGTAAAACGGTTCAAAGAATACTTCGCAAACACGGATGACACTATCAACAAGAGGATCTTAAGCGCTGCCCATTTCTACGCAACGCGCTGGGAATTTGACATCATTGAGCGTGCGAACCCCCATGGCTACGAGATACCTGAGATCAAGTCCTTTCTCCAGGAGAAACAGGAAAAATACTACGACCTGAAAGGCATCCAGCAGCTTGCGCTCTACGCAAAATACAGGAACTTTCTCGATCTCTGCGGGCAGCTTCGGTTCCAGCTCCGGTGGAGTCACATTAACATGGTGCCCAGAACATCGGTCCTGGGGCATATGCTCGTTGTTGCCATCCTGTCCTATCTCATCTCCCTTGAGATGAACGGGTGTGCAAAACGGTGCTTTAACAATTACTTTACCGGCCTTTTTCACGACCTGCCCGAGGTGCTTACCCGCGATATCATCTCTCCGGTCAAAAGATCGATCGCGGGTCTCGACAAGCTTATAAAAAACTATGAGAAGGAGCAGATGGAAAAAGAGGTCTTCAGCCTCATACCCAGAGAGTGGGAGGCTGAGGTGAGGATGTTCACGGAAGACGAATTCAGCAGTATCGTCATCAGGGATGGAAAAACAATAAAAGCAACCTCTGAAGATATCTCAATGTCCTTCAACGGGGACGAATATAATCCCCGGGACGGCGAAATGATAAAGGTCGTAGATGACCTCGCTGCATACGTCGAAGCATACTGCGCCCTGGAAAACGGCGTCAAATCGAATGACCTTGAGGACGCCCGGAAATCGATAGGCGAAAAATACAGAGAGAAAGTGATCGATACCATCCGCTTCGGGGAGATCTTCAGAGAATTTTCCTGATAACCAATAAAAGACCGTATATCGTAGTTCGTATATCGTATATAGTGAACTCAAAAGAAGCCAGTACCCGACACTGGTCGCTCGATACTGGCGAAAACCTGTTCCTCGTATCTCGCTTCTTGCAATGTATCAGACCGGCGTCCGGTAACGAGTATCGAGTGACCGGCTACGAGTATCTGCTGCTCTTCTCACCCTCTTACCTTCTGCTTTTCTATTAGCCTCACGACTTATGTTTTCTGCCGACTGCTGACGGCTGTCTGCTGGTTTACGTATCGCACTCGCCGCCGGGCTCGCAGATTACTCCGTCGGGCAGTTCATCCACGTCCCCCGGCGTCACAGGATAATGCTTTGCAAGCACTTCGCCCGCTTCCCCGATGGCCTCGCAGAGGGCATCGCAGGCACGTCCTTCGCGGATACCTTTTGAGACCACATCAGCGAACCTGTTCAGCGTCTGCTGCTTGATCTTTTCGTGGATACCTTTATCGGCAAGTACCCACACCTTTCTTTCGAGCAGGGAGATAAAAAAGAGGACGCCGGTATTTTGTCTGGTCCTGTAAAGACCGTTTTCATAGAATGCCTTGACCGCACGCTCCCTGACGGCAAGCTCTCTTCTTTTCCTGCCGGTAAAAACCTCTTTTAGATGCGGCACGCGCTGAAAGAGGAAACGGCCGGGGAAGAACAAAAGGAACGAGAGCGGAATATAGAACCAGAGCGAGGAATGGAAAAAGACCGCTGATACGATAAGGGAAACGAGGCTTCCTGAAAATATGCCGCCGAGTATTTCTGCTTCCCTGTAGTGACTGCTCTGATCCACAACCACAACGGCTATCTCGCCGACGGTCTTCAACTCAACTTCTTTGGTAGTATTCCTGATCCTCTCCTTCTCACTTTTCGTAAAAAACTGTTCTGCCTTTCTGTGATATTTCATTACCAGTCCCCTGAGGCTCCGCCACCGCCAAAACCACCGCCGCCTCCGCCAAAATCGCTGCCCCCGCTATCACCGCCGGAACCCCATGAACCACCGGTGTAAAAGAAACCACCACCGCCACCGCCGTGCCTGCCGGAAAAAAAGGTCGGCAGAAAGATCCCCAGGAACAATCCAAGAATACCTAACACGATAAGCGTCATTATCGATGGACCTAAAGCGAGGTAAGCAATACCCGGTAACCCGACAGCGCCTGCAGCACCCCCCAGGATCCGCGAAATCCTGCCAAGGGTAAAGAGTACAATTGCGCCGAATATCAGCATTGCCGGAATGGGAGACCCCTGCCTCTTCCTTACCGGTGCAGGCCTTCCTTCGGCCTTGAATTCGCCCCTTGTTGCATCCACCAGGGCATGGACCCCGGCAATAAAGCCGCCGTCGTAATCACCACGCTTGAACCTCGGCTTGATGACAAGATCGATGATCCTTCCGGCGGTAAGGTCGGTAAGCCTTCCCTCCAGTCCCCGCCCTACCTCGATACGGATCTTTCTTTCCTGGCTTGCGACAAGAAGTATGATCCCGTTATCCTTTCCTTTCTGTCCTATCTTCCAGGCCTCTGCCACTTTAATGGAAAAGTCTTCAAGCGCTTCACCCTGAAGCGAAGGGATGGTGAGGACCACGAGCTGCGTTGAATCAGACTGCTCAAAGGCCTTTAATTCCCCTTCAACCTTCGCCCTTGTCTGGCTCGACATCATATTCGCATAATCGTTCACATAGCCGCGGAGCGGAGGAACATCCAAGGCAAAAGCGGAGCGGAGAGCGAAGGGCTGAGAGCTGAGAGTTAAAGATAGGGCGATAACAATCAATATCAAATTCGATATATGAAAAATATTTCCTTTGCGATATGTCATCTTACTGCTCTAAGTTGTTTTACAAGGGTCTTTCTCTGCTCTCTGCTCTCTGCTCTCTGCTCTCTGCTCTCTGCTCTCTGCTTAGAACTTCACTTGCGGCGCTTTTGCCGCTCCCGGGTCTGCCTTGAAGGGTTCTTTGGGGCTCAGGTGGAGGATCAGGCTGTTCGTTATATTGTTCGGAAATATTCTGATGGACGTATTGAAATCCTGTACAGCCTTGTTGTACCGGGTACGGGCAACGTTTATCCTGTTCTCGGTCCCCTCGAGCTGGTGCTGGAGGTCCCTGAAATTCTGATTCGCCTTGAGATCCGGGTATCGCTCAACAACGAGCAGGAGCCTCGACAGGGCGCTGCTCATCGTTGTCTGTGCTTCCTGGAACTGAGCCATCGTCTTCGGGTCACCTACCATATCCTTCGACACCTGGATGCTGCCGACCTTTGCACGCGCATCGGTCACTGCCTGCAGCGTCTCACGCTCATGTTTTGCATATGCCTTGACGGTCTCAACCAGGTTCGGGATGAGGTCATTTCTCCTCTGATAGGAGGCCTCTACGTCCCCCCACGCCGCCTTTACTGCTTCCTCATTGCCCTGCATCGTATTATAGCCGCAACCGCTTATGCTCATAACAGCAGCACAGAGGATTGCACAGATCATAAGTTTCCTCATCATATCCTCCTGAGTTTTCACGTTTCCAGGCATTCTATCATCTTTACTGATACAAATAAAGAACTTCGGGATTACAGATATATTCTATCAGTCCACATTTGGCTTGAAAAAGAGGTACATAGTATAGTAACAATCTGTCAGGGATACATCCATTGCTATGACAAATACGACCGGGAACCTTGGCATTGAACTTGGCACCACATTGCAGCTTCAGTTCGTTGGTTTAAAGGAATCCGCAAAGACCACGCTCGTAGGAATGGAGAGAAACTCATATCTTATCGCCCGCAGCCCCCAGATATCCGGCATCTGGACAAAGCTCCATAAAGAAAACCACGTCATAGTCCGTTATCTTTATGAAGGAATGGTCTATGGGTTTAAATGCACGCTTCTCGGGATTATAGATGAACCCTTTCGTCTGATGCTGCTGTCCTATCCCGAACACATCGAAACTGTTAATCTGAGAAAACAAGAGCGGGTTTCCTGTTTCCTCCCGGCAAAATTGATCAACAACAACATCGACTATGCCGGTGTTATCCTTGATATCAGCGCCGGTGGCTGTAATTTCTTCTTTGACTTAAGCGATCATGAGGGTCTGCCCGATATCAAGGTTGGCGATGACGTTAAGTTTTCTCTCCATATAGGCGGGTCATCGGGCGTAACAACAGTTCAGGCAACGGTACGCAACCTTCGCAGCGGCGGCGACAAGATAACCATAGGCGCTCAATTCCTGAACGTGGATATAGAGACGTTGAGCAATCTTGAAACATATATCAACATCGTCACCAGATCCAAAACCTATCGGTAATCCATCCCTGTGCTTTTAATAAGGCAGCAGAGAGCATGGAGCAAAGAGCGGAGAGTAAAAAACGAAAAGAAGAATATAGGTCTTATAGGACTTATTGAACCTATAATATTTACTAGCCCGTTCTCGGGCGAGAGGGGGAGGCCGGGGTACCCGCTTGCGGGTCGCGCTTTGCTGCTGGAGGGGGCGACGCAAGCCCCGGTATAAGGCAGCAGAGAGCATGGAGCAGAGAGCGGAGAGTAAAAAGCAAGAAGGTGAGAGGGTGAGAAGAGCAGAAGGTGAGAATCTGAATATAGGTCCTATACGACCTATTGGACCTATATTCTGTAGCGAGTTCACGAGCGAGAGGGGGAGGCCGGGGTACCCGCTTGCGGGTCGCGCTTTGCTGCTGGAGGGGGCGACGCAAGCCCCGGTAAACGTTTGACGCACTGAAGAGGCACGTGGTAAAACCTTTAAAAAACAAAGGAGGAGATTCACCGTGGACGAAGAGGCAAAGAAGAGAACCCAGGAGACTGCGAAAAAGCTCTGGACAGGCGGCATCAAGCTTGACCCGCCTTATCTTACATGGAAAGAATTCGACAAGGACCTCGCAAACGACCTCTCGATGTTTATCACCGGCAACCTTTATTCAAGGACCGTGCTCACGCTTCCCGAGAGGCAGATGGCAGCATGCGCGATGCTCGCGGCCCTCGGCGCTGCCGATGAGCTTAGGCTCCACGTGAATGCCGCCCTCAATGTAGGGTGTGACCCGCGCAAACTGGCAGAGGTCTTTTTCCAGCTTGCACCTTACGGAGGAATGCCCCTTGTCAACAAGGCCCTTGAGGTCTACCGCGATGTCCTGAAAGGAAGGGGGGAGTGGGAGGCATTTAAAAACAGCAAAAGATGAGATCGGTTCATAGCAGGACACCCGTGAGGCGATAGGCTGGAGGCGGGAGGGAGGAACCGAAGGACGAAGGACGTCCGCTCCGCTTGGACGAGGGACGAAATAAAAGGCGGCTCATAGCTCATAGCAAAAAAATCAGAGTTGAGATTGCCGCGCTCCGCTCGCAATGACACCCCGCTATGCCCTGTTGCTTCACAATGGCCTGTTGCTTTTCACTTTCCACATTTCACTTTCCACATTTCACCTTTTATAGGATTCATCCAATTACGAATTACGATTTACGAATTACGGGTGTTCTGCTTTTTGCTCCAATAGCGCCTCACGCCTTACAGGTATTTCGTTCCTCAGCCTTTCTCTCAAGAGCGTGTACCGTTTCTGGGGCTTGTTATTCCTCACTGCGATTGCGAGGGCCTTTTTTGTACCGATAAGGATAACAAGTTTTTTACCGCGGGTGACGCCGGTATAGAAAAGATTTCGCTGCAAAAGCATATAATGCTGCGTCAGGACGGGCATGATAACAACGGGATATTCGCTCCCCTGGGACTTATGAACCGATATGGCGTAAGCGAGGACGACCTCGTCGAGATCGGAGAAATCATAGGAGACCAGCCTTCCGTCATAACTGACCTTCAGTTCCTGTATCTCCCTGTCAATACCCGCAACCCTTCCTATATCACCGTTGTAGACATCCTTATCATAATTGTTCCGTATCTGCATAACCTTATCGCCGGTCTTGAACAGCTTGCCTCCCCGCAAAAGTTCCTCTTTTGCAGGGTTCAGCGCCTTCTGCAGTTCTGTGTTGAGATTCGCCACGCCCACGGTGCCGCGATGCATCGGGGTAAGAACCTGGATATCGTTGAGCGGATCATAACCGAACCTCGAAACCAATCCCTCTTTGCAGAGACTGATCACCTTTTCCAGCACTTTTTCGGGTTCCTCTATGGCGAAAAAGTAAAAATCCTTCAGGGATCCTTCGCCATACGCTGCAAGCGGCATCTCACCATCATTGATGCGATGGGCATTTACAATGATCATACTCTGACGTGACTGCCGGAATATCTCATTGAGCCTTATAACCTGAACACGGCCTGCGTCAATAATGTCTTTTAAAACATTACCAGGGCCTACTGAAGGCAACTGATCAATGTCCCCGACAAGGACCAGCGTGGCCCCGGCAGGCATCGCCTTGAGAAAATGGTACATAAGAAGGGTATCGACCATGGATACCTCATCGACAACGACAAGGTCGGTCTCCAGAGGGTTTGTTTCGTTTCTTTTAAATCCACCCTCTCCCGAAGAACCACCCGGGCTGTATTCGAGCAATCGATGGATGGTTTTTGCCTCTCTGCCCGTAGCCTCGGTGATCCTTTTCGCAGCCCTGCCTGTCGGCGCGGCGAGGAGAACCTTTCGTCCCATTTTGTTGCAGACCTTGATAATCGCGTTGATAATGGTGGTTTTC
This sequence comes from Syntrophorhabdaceae bacterium, assembly GCA_028713955.1. Taxonomy (NCBI): domain Bacteria; kingdom Pseudomonadati; phylum Thermodesulfobacteriota; class Syntrophorhabdia; order Syntrophorhabdales; family Syntrophorhabdaceae; species Syntrophorhabdaceae bacterium. Next base: position 97 of record JAQTNJ010000130.1, on the reverse strand, counting down.
CCTGTCCCGGGCCCCCCGGTAATGACCATTATCTTGCTGTTGACAGAGGCCTTTACCGCTGCCAGTTGCCTCCCGGAAAGGGTGATGCCGAGATCGG
>JAQTNJ010000129.1 GCA_028713955.1 Syntrophorhabdaceae bacterium | reverse complement strand
CATCCCTCATACAGCAGTTGTTCAACGGTCTTGACAACTTCGTCCTCCTTGGCGTCCCTTTCTTTATCCTCGCCGGCAACATCATGGCAGAGGGCGCCATATCGAACAGGCTTGTCAACGTGATGAAACTCTTCGTCGGGAGGCTCACCGGCGGGCTTGCCATGGCATCCATCCTGGCGTGCATGTTCTTTGCGGCCATATCAGGCTCCTCGCCTGCAACGGTGATTGCCATCGGGAGCATCATGATGCCGGCGCTCGTTAAAGAAGGCTACGGCGAGCGTTTCTCCATCGGGCTTCTCACCTCTTCCGGCTCTCTCGGTATCCTCATACCGCCGAGCATACCGATGATACTCTACGCGCTGGTAATGAACGTATCGGTCGCAGAGATCTTTATGGCCGGCTTCCTCCCAGGCATCTTCATCGGCTGCTGCCTCATGGGATATTCCTATTTCATGGCCAGGAGGAACGGGTGGAAATCGGAGGTGCATTACACCTTCAGGGAGGGGATGAAGATAATCAAAGACGGGCTCTGGGCATTGTTCCTGCCCTTTCTTGTCCTCGGGGGGATATATGGCGGCGCCTTTACACCCACAGAGGCTGCGGCGGTATCGGTTATCTACGCGTTGTTCGTGGAACTCTTTATCTATAAGGAACTGAAATTCAAAAAACTCTTCGGCGTTTGCAGGGACTCGGCAATACTCTCGGGCAGCCTTCTTTTTATCCTTTCATGCGCCATGACATTTATCTGGCTCCTGACCGTTGAGCAGATCCCCGTGAAGCTTGCAGAGCTTATCATTGCAAATGTAAAGGAGCGGTGGCTCTTTCTCCTTGCCATAAACGGCGTCCTGCTCATCATCGGCGGGCTGATGGACATCGTCACCGCCGTCATCGTCATATCGCCCATACTGATCGAGACGCTGACCAGGTATAATATCGATTATGTGCATTTCGGCATCATCATGATCATTAATATCGAATGCGGGTTCCTGACCCCGCCCTTCGGCCTCAATCTTTTTGTATCAATGGCGATCATGAGGCGCTCGCTGATCGAAATAGGCAAGGCGGTGTTCCCCTATATCCTCTTATTTCTGGCATGTCTCCTCGTCATTACCTACATTCCGAAGCTCTCCCTTCTTCTCCCTGATCTTCTTATAAGGAGATAATTATGGACATAACCGTAAAACATGATCTCTGGAACCAGGACAAGACTCTTGTCCTGTCGCTTCCTTCCCGGTGGAATACACAAGTCCTCGCCATGGGAGGAGACGGGAAAGAGGCGCTTACACACGGTGATTACAGGAAGGCCGTTCAGCCCCTTGCGTCTTTCATCAAAGGTAAAAAAGAGGTCTGCATACTCTTTGATGATCTTTCCCGGCCGACAAGGACATACGAGATCCTCCCGTCCTTTCTTGAGCTTTTTCAACAGTGCGGTATCAGGGATGAGCAGGTGCGCTTCATCTGTGCACTGGGAACTCATGCGCCCCTCGACAACACGGCATTCCGCAAAAAGCTCGGTGATGAAGTGATGGAGAGGTTCCCCGTTTACAACCACAATCCCTATGAGAATTGTGAATTGATAGGCAGGACGAGGCAGGGCACACCTGTTATCGTGAACAAAGAATATCTTTCCTGTGACCTTAAGATAGGCATCGGCGCCCTTATCCCTCACTCGTTCTGCGGTTTCGGGGGCGGCTATAAGATCGTCATGCCTGCGGTAAGCCATATCGATGCCATAGAATACCACCACGGAACCCTTTTGAAAAAATACTGGGATGCCTGTTACGGCATAGGCAAATATCAGGGCAACTCTCTTCTCGAAGATATTAAGGAGTGCGGCAGAATAGCGGGTCTTGATGCCGTTGTCAACATCATGGTCAATACCGGAGCGCTCGCAACAGACATCTATGCAGGTAATCCTGACGGCCTTTATCGGGAGATGACCGAAAGGGCCGCTCAACACTACAGGACGCCGACAGATAAAAAGGCTGATATTGTTATAGCGAACGCGTACGGCAAGGCGAGTGAAGCTGTCATTGCGCTCTCACTGGCAGAAGAATTCCTGAAGGATGAGGGCGGTGATGTCGTAATCCTCTGTGACATTGAAGAGGGCCAGGTCGTCCATTACCTCCTGGGCAGGTTCGGAAAAGATACCTGGGGGCGCCTCGCCTTCGGTGAGAGAAAGAAGAGCGGCAAGACAAAAAGGGTACATATCTATTCGCGGCGCAGGGACCTTGCAAACGAATGCTGGTTCGGTAAAAAGGAAGACCTCCTCTGGCATAAAAACCTGGAAGACATGATCGATTACCTCGACGATCAATACAGGGGCAGGGAGGTTGATGTCCTGGTCATCCCCGACGGGACGATACAGATGATCTGAACAGTCCGTGAGTCGTAAGGCGCCTTTCTCACAGGATGATCATCAGTGCCGGACTTTCCCCGCAAACACGCTCATTCCGCTCCAGCGGCTCCAATCGCTCGCGTTCGGCTTCGGAACTTTTGCTTCGCAAAAGACCGAGCTTCCTTGCCTCACGACGGTTTGCTACAGGAAAGCCCGACACTGATGCCCTGGTGAAATGCAAGAGAATGTGGAACATCGGTAAGGCGTGAGGGGAAAGGCGGCTGAGGGCGGATAAGCTCCTTAAAGAAATTGCTTCTTTTGTTTCTTACTATCTACTATTCACTATTGACTATCCACTGCCTTATAAACTTTATTGCGCACAGGATTATCAGGAACGCTGAAAGTATTGCAATAAAATAGTCGCCGTATCTCACGTAGAAGGTCTTTGTGTCTTTCAGAGAAAAGCTGCCTCTTAAAACCGTTTCGACAAAGATAGGGGTCTGCGCCTGTATACGTCCCTTCGGATCGATAACGGCGCTTATCCCTGTATTGGCAGACCTCAGAAGAAACCTGTCCGTCTCTATTGCCCTGAATACGTAAAAGGCAAGGTGCTGGAAGGGTGCTGAAGTCCGTTCATACCACGCGTCATTGGTGATGTTAACAAGCACCTGCGCACCGTTTCGTATTGTTTCGTTTGTGATATACGGGAAGATACCCTCATAACAGATGAGCATGCCGATATTCCCTATCTGTGCATGCAGTGGCTGGTGTCCTTCGCCGGGGAAGAAGTCGCCACCGGCGGCTGTCAATTTCTCAAGAAAAGGGAGGTACCTGACAAGCGGAGTATATTCACCAAAAGGGACGAGGTGCACCTTGCTGTATACTCCGACGGTCTCAGACTGTTTGTCGATCAGATATGCAGAGTTATGGTACTTGCCGGCACGGTCCCGCGAAACCGTACCGAACAAAAGATTGCTCCGCAGAAGCACAGGCAGGTCCTTTATGTATTTATTAGCGTAGATCTCGTCTTCAAAGATAAAAGGCATGGCAGTTTCAGGCCAGATAATGAGGTCTGCATCCTTTGCGCCCTCCAGCGTTTTTTGGTAGTAAGTACGGATGGTCCTGATCTTGAAGGCTTCATCCCACTTAACGTCCTGCCTGATATTCCCCTGCACTATCGCAGTCCGTACAGTTCCTTCCTCCTTCTGGCTCAGCTCCTTGAAGCCGTAAATTAGTGAACCCGCGAAAAGGAGAAAAATTATGGATACATAGATGGCCGAAACGGACCTTTTCCGGATCACGTTATAGATGATGCAGTTTACGGCAACGATGATGAATGATATAAAATACGTCCCTGTGATGGACACAACCTGAATAAGGTGCAGGAACCTGTCCTGCGAATGGGCAAGGAACGACCATGGAAACCCTGTAAACAGGAATCCTCTCACATACTCCAGCAACACCCAGATGATCGGAGCGGAAAGGTAGACCGGCAAGGTCAATCTTTTTCTAAGATAGGACACCGCGAAGGCAAAGAAGCCTGTATATAATGAAAGGTAAAGGACGAGGAGCAGCAGGATAAGACAGCTTAGCCAGATATTGATGCCCCCATACCTGTTCATGGCTATGACAACCCAGTAGACAAGACCGATGAAGGAAATAAAACCGCAGACAAAACCGTTCCAGAATGCATATTGGCAGCTCTCCTGATCCATGGCGTAGAGGAGCGGAGTGAGCGCAAAAAAGGCAACCGGATAGAGGGATACCGGCGGCTGAATAAGCACAAGGAGGACACCGGAGATACAACTGAGATATAAAGACGGGAGGTAAGGACCGAGGACCGAAGGACGAAGGACGAAGGACGAAAACTTGCTTCGGGTTCCATCGGTTGATACATTGGTCATCATGCTGCCCGTTCTGAAATCATCCGTTTATATACATCATGGGAAACGATAAAGTCGAGGAGCTTTTTCTCCCGGTATCTCATTCTTCGGCCCTGATTCTTTTCTCCTTCATGGTCATGACCCGTTATATGAAGCAGACCGTGAATGATAAGGGCAAAGAGCCTCTCATAGAAATGAACACCTGATTGTTCCGCCTCTTCTCGCGCCTTCTCAATCGAGATTATGATTTCACCGGCGATCTCACCGGGCAATCCATCAATATACGAAAAGGAGATGACATTCGTCGGGTATTGTTTCCCGAAAAACCTGCTGTTTAATGCCGTGATTTTTCTGTTGTTGACAAAAAGTATGCTGATATCCTTACCCTGAAGACCTGAAAAGGTTAGTAATTTTTTTGTAAGCCTTTTGACGCTCCTGCTGTTTATCGTTATCGATCTTTGAGAGTTTTTTATCAACACCGCCATTTTGTGTCCTTTCAGGATATTCAATCCTATGGTGAAATATGCCAAGGAGGATCGCGATAAAGCTCTTCTGGATCGCATTGAGGTCTTTCAGCGTAAGTTCCGATTCATCGAGCTGTCCGTCAAGGAATATATTTTCGATAATACCTTGCACATGACTTTCTATCCGTTTCGGCGTAGGATCGTCGAGGACCCTGGAGGCTGCCTCCACTGCGTCTGCCAGCATGATGATGCCCGTCTCTTTTGTCTGGGGCTTCGGCCCTGCATATCTAAAATCCTGTTCCTTGATAGTATGCAGCTTCGGGTCTTCAAGCTCCTTTGCTTTGCTGTAAAAATAACTGACGAGACTCTTCCCGTGGTGCTGCTGTATGACCTCGGTAATCTTCCTTCCGAGTTTATACCTTTCTGCAAGCTCAACCCCTTCCTTTACATGGTTAAGGATAATGAGCGCGCTCATGCTTGGCGTTAAATCTTTATGTGGATCTTCAACATCCGTTCTGTTTTCTATGAAATAATGGGGCATCTTGAGCTTCCCGATATCATGGTAGTATGCCGCCACCCGCGTAAGCAGGGGATGGGCCCCGATGCTCTCTGCGGCTGCCTTTGAGAGGTTTCCGACAATAACGCTGTGATGGTATGTGCCGGGGGCATCGACCATCATCTCTTCCAGAAGCGGATGCTCAAAGTTGGCAAGCTCAAGCAGTTTGATGTCAGTCGTGTAATCAAAGACATGCTCGATAACGGGTAAAAGCCCGAGGGCGATGAAGCTGCTCGCAATGCCGTTCAGGACGATGAAGGCGATCTTCATGGGCAGGTTTGAAAGAGATTGTCCCAATAAGATATCGAGCAGGAGAACAAAAAAACTTATGACAAAGGATGTGTAAAGTCCTGCCTTGAGGATCGTATTCCTGTTTTCGCATTTTCCTGAAAAATAAGAAGCAAGAACGTTGCCAAGGAACGCATACAAAAGGACTGTCATGCTGCTCTCAAAAGAGAGGCTCATGGCGATCGCAAAGACCATTGAAAAGAGAATGGCGACCTCAGAAAAGAGGACAACCCTGAGGATGATCCCGTACAAAAAGACGGGGATGATATAAAATAGCTCGGAGGTATGATTCGGGACATAATATTTAAAAACCAGGGAGAACCCTCTTACCAAAAAGATCGCGAAAAGGGTAAGGGCGGCACAAAATATCAGGTCTTTTTGTGTGAGTGAGAATTTTTTAATATTTTTTTCGCCGTATTCGTATAACACCGCTACAAACAAAAACAGTATAAAGAACACCACGAGAAACCTCTCCAGGGGAAAACCTCTCCTCTTGTCTGGCGGGCTGAAGGTGGAGAGCTTCCGCAGGTGTTCTTCGTTGATCCTTTCGCCTTCCCTGACAATAATCTCGCCTTTTTTGATAGCGATATCGCCCTGCGGCGCATACAGGTCAGCAGGGGATTTGACGTTCTCCCTTGCTACATCACCAAGCTGATATTCGCCTGGCGTGTACGGTTGTTGTATGTTGATGATACATGACAGCAGGAGCGAGAGCGCGAAGAGTATCAGAAATTTTCTGTAGTAAAAATACGAAGGGGGTTTATCCTTTCCATTCTGCATCGTTCAAACCTTCTGAGTCTGTTTTCCTTGTTTCATATGCCTTGATGATCTTCTGGACGAGCGGATGTCTTACCACATCTTTCTCTGTAAAGTAAACAAACTTAATGCCCTTGATCCCCTTCAGGATTCTCTGTATCTCCACGAGACCGCTTGTCTTCTTATCTGCGAGGTCAATCTGTGTAATGTCACCGGTAATAACGGTCTTCGAAGAAAATCCAAGACGCGTAAGAAACATCTTCATCTGCTCGGAAGCTGTGTTTTGGGCTTCATCAAGAATTACAAAGGCATCGTTCAAGGTCCTGCCGCGCATAAATGCAAGGGGGGCGATTTCAATAATACCCTTTTCAACAAGTCTGGTGGCCTTCTCCATATCAAGCATGTCGTACAGTGCATCATAAAGAGGCCTCAGATAGGGATTAACCTTTTCATACATCGTTCCGGGGAGATAACCGAGCTTTTCCCCTGCCTCAATGGCCGGTCTCGTTAACACGATCCTCGAAACTTCCTTCCTGTAGTAAGAGGAAAGCGCCATTGCCATGGCGAGATATGTTTTGCCGGTACCGGCGGGGCCTATACCGATCACCATATCATGCCTTTTTATGGCATCGATATATGTCTTCTGGTTCCTCGTTTTCGGCATCACAACCTTTTTGGATGGAAAGATATATATCTGATCTTTGTGGGGGTTGCTTATGGTATCCTGCGTGTGTGAAACGTATCGTACTGCCTGATCTATATCCGATGCGCTGATAACAAAACCCTTCTTGACGATGCTGTGGAGTTCGTTAATTACCTTATTTGTATTCTCCACATCCATTTTACTGCCTATAAGGATCAAGTGGTTCCCCCGGATGCTCGTCTTGACGTTAAAATATTTCCTGAGATATTTTATATTTTCGTCACGGGGGCCAAAGAGGTTGCGGGCTATGTTTATATCATCAAAAAAGAGTTTTAAAAACCCTTCGTTCGTCTTTTCTTCCAATAAAGTTTTCCATTCCTCCTTTATACTACATATTTAGTATACCACAAAAACACCTTTTGCAATAGATTCCCACGGACAAGCCCCGGCAATGAGAGCAGCGGAGAGCGAAGGGGTTGTTGAGAGCTGATAGCTGAAAGCTGGAGGGGGCGACGCAAGCCCCGTAAAATATTTAATAGCCCATTCTTGGGCGAGAGGGGGTGGCTCCGGCGGCTTTGCTGCTGGAGGGGGCGACGCAAGCCCCGTAAAATATTTAATAGCCCATTCTTGGGCGAGAGGGGGTGGCTCCGGCGGCTTTGCTGCTGGAGGGGGCGACGCAAGCCCCGTAAAATAGTGGAGAGCGGTCTTCTTCTCAAAGTTCTATAAAAACTTAAAACAATTGTAAATTCATGTAGTTTTGAGTAGAATATAGGCTATGCATAAAGTACTTATTATCGATGATGAAAAGGATATTCTCGACAGCTTGTCCTCTATACTTGAAGATGAGGGTTTTCAGGTCTCAAGGGCGACTGACGGCAAGGAAGGCCTCTCCCTTTTCGAGAGAGAAAAGCCCGAAATCGTTCTTCTTGATATATGGATGCCTGAACTGGATGGCATACAGGTCTTGAAACAGATAAAGAAAAAGGAAGGGAAAGCAATCGTAATCGTTATTTCCGGCCATGGAACGATCTCCACGGCCGTCGAGGCGGTCAAAATGGGTGCATACGACTTTCTCGAAAAACCACTCTCTATTGAAAAGGTTCTTGAGGTCATATCCAGGGGCTTGGGTGCTGAAGAACGGCACAAGGTAAAGACCAAAGATTTCCGGATAGAAAGTGCCAAAGGTACTCATAAATTTCAACAAAAAACCATCGGGAAAAGTATTGTTGTCTATGGTGTTGGTCTTCATTCGGGGGCAAAGACCGGCATGATACTCCTCCCGATGCCTGAAAATACCGGCATCATATTCGAGCACATACCTGATGGGGAGCGTATTCCTGCTTATATCGATTACGTCTTCTCCGTCGGCTATGCCTCATCGGTGAAAGGGAAAAACTGTATGGTAAGGACCATCGAGCATCTCCTTGCCACGTTCCACATGTACGGCATAACGAATCTTCTCGTGAAGGTCAGCGAAGAGATCCCGATCCTTGATGGTTCTGCCATCGAGATGTGCAGCAAGATCGAGGAAGCCGGGATCATTGAACAACAAAGGGGGATAGAACCCCTCTACATCAAAGAAGCGGTCACGATCGCAGACTTAAGCAATGGAAAATCTCTCCAAATAGAGCCATCGGAATCTTTTGAAATAGATTACACGTTAGAGTATGGTAAACCTATCGGTATCCAGCGATATCATTTCCATGGAGATAAGGATGCCTTCATTGCTGAAATAGCGCCGGCAAGGACCTTTGGTTTCCTCAAGGACTTTGAACAGCTTGCAAAGATGGGCCTCGGGACAGGCGGCAGGATAAATAACGTCATTATCTTAAACGATGAAGGTGTTATCAATACGAAACTCAGGTTCAAGGATGAGTTTGTGAGACATAAGGTGCTCGATCT
>JAQTNJ010000128.1 GCA_028713955.1 Syntrophorhabdaceae bacterium | reverse complement strand
TTATCACCGCTTGTTTTTGATATGGCATATTCAAGATCTGACTGGTTAAGGTCAGTGAAAGAGATAATATCGACACCGCTTTCTTCCTCGATAATATCGTGGCCATATCCCTTGGCGAAGATATAGGCATCATCGCCCTGACCGCCGGAGAGGATATCGTTGCCTGAACCGCCGTCCATGATATCGTTTGCATTCTGACCATACAGATAGTCGTCGCCCTTTCCTCCACGAAGGATGTCATCATCGCATCCGCCGACAATTTGATCATTGCCTTCATTCCCATAAAGCACGTCTTTTCCGGTATTCCCATAGAGTACATCGTTGCCCTCGTCGCCTCGGATGGCAGTATCGATACCGGCATTCGCATACAGCGTGTCGTTCAGCGCAGTGCCGGTTACAATCGTCTTCCCCGCTGAATCGATCTGCCATTTGGCATCTTCGTCGTTGAGTTCAAAGGTGGTGGATAGCGGAACAAGGTCAAACATCTCCTCTGCCCGGAAGCCATGGATCGTCCGCATGAACTCCTGCGGGTCATTTACCGCTCCCGGATCTAATGTCATCTGATTTTGCAATGCGAGAATCGCGGAAGCGAGGTCGCCTTTCAGTGATTGCGTTTCCTCATCCCATGTGTAGCTAATCGCATCGTACACGTACTTCAGGTGGGTCTGCGCCATGAGCTGGGCATAGAACATCTCTGACAGGCCCTCATATGTCTGGGCAAGAAGCGGGGCCGCAAGGTCATTTGGGTTGGGGCCGTTCATGCCGACAAAAGACTGGCCGAGGAACTTTTCGATAACAGCAAGTTTTTTTGCATCGAAGAAGGCACCCCTGCTTCCGTCAACCACATCTTCGCTGCCTGTCCATTTAATAAGGATCTGGTCCATAAGGGTGTCACGGGTAGTGGCATCGGTAGCTGCGATAAACTGCTCAACAAGAGATTTTAACTGACCCGATGTATCCCTTGCCATCGCCTGATGGAGGTCATAGACATTCCCGGAGCCCTGGAGGTCGGGTAATGCTGCGATGGTGTCGGGGACATTGAGCCACTCGTTGGCGATGGTATAGGTAGGATCACGTTGGAGGATAAACCCGCCTATTGAACCTGTTGAGCCGTCAGTTTTAATAAATGTCCCTGATTGAACCTGGGTGTTGCCGTTGGTATCCGTAATATCGGTGTCAGTGTAAGTGAGGTTGATTGACCGGATGCCGAGTTCGTCCAGACTGAAGAGCTCATCTGCCGATGAGTACCCGTCGCTGTCTATGTCCTGCCATATCTTTAACTGGGAAAAGGCGGTGTCGTTGACGTCGATGATACCGTCGGTGTAGCTGTCCAGTTCCGCCAATGCCTGAAAACCGTCGGTAGCGTGCTGACCGTTCTGAAGTATTGTCTGGTCTCCGAAAAGTTCAGTGCCGTTGTTGATGATACTGTCGCCATTCCTGTCCATAACAAGCAGGCCGTCATCGGATGACGCCCATCCGGTCTGTTCTGCAAAGCCGTTCCCGTCATGGTCGAAGTAGGCGCCATCCTTGACGGCAATTGTTTCTAATCCATCTCCATCAAGGTCGAAGACAAGAGGATCACGACGGACGATAGCGGAGGCGGCGTTAAAGAGCGACTTGTAGGTATCCAGATCCGGCAACCCTGCGGGCACAGGGATGAATGCACGAACAAAGAAGAGGCTGGTGAGCATATCGTTGATCTGCGTCAGACTAGAGCCTGAGGACTGCAGGTTTTCTATGAGTACCCCCATCTCATCGATACATGCCATCTTCAATTCAAACGCATCAAGCATGGATTTCCCGTAATTGAGTTCGCCGGGAGTCAATGAGCCACCATCTGCAAATAACGGGGATGTGCCGTCCAGCAACGCCCGTGTCCCATTGATCAGCGCCTCGTCAGCAGCCTTGATACGCTGCCAGTAGTCAGGTTTGCCTTCGGCCCTTTTGTAGTCAAGATCGTGTTGTTTGGCGAGGACATCAATATAGTCATTTCTTGTTTTGCCAAGTATGGGATCATCAACCTGCCAAACCGGGCTTTGTATGATTTGTTCTTCAGTGAATTCCTTGCGCTCACCACAGCTATACCCTGGCCCGGCGAAATTCCCATGGGTTGGAACAATGCTGGCTACATCCGTGCCTGGCCACCAATCAACCTGAACCCAGTTAAAGGAATCTTTACTCTGTAGTCTGCCCGATATCCCTTCCTGAGTGATCCCTTCAATAAACCGTATTACCTTAAAATCGATATTAAGCGGTGTTACATCAACTCTTGACATCATACCCCCCCTATTTTATTAGTATGTTCTCTGCGGTTGCAGGTATTGCCAGTTCGCTGCGTTCTGTGGTTGCAACGTTGTACATCCCTATCCATCTCTTTAATACGTGGCCTGTACTCTTCCTCTCCTCATAAAGGATTGCCATCCATTGGCCATTCGGTTCAATAACCATTTTCAACAAAAATATGGTCCTACCGATTCCAAGCTGTTCATAGGTTAACTCCACGATTTTCCCGTCGGGCAGTCGGCGACAGTACCTGATGCCTCTTGATATCCCCTCAAACCATACGGAACCATCCCTGGTGACTATCGGCCCCCTGGACCCGATGCCAAAGGTGAACATCGGCACCGGTTCCCGATCAATCCCCGAACCGTCGAGGGGGTATTTTAAAATGATGTTCTCTTTATATTTCTGCTTATAGTCTTCACTGAACTGTTTAACAACATCGACATTGTCGGTGCGTGGCAACCGCAGGGGAGAATCTCCCTCAAAGACAACATATTTGCCGTCCGGGGTAAAGTAAGGAATGCTCACCCCATAGAAAGCAAGGTTCGTCAGTTGGGTCTCTTTATTGGTTGCAAGGTCGAGCTTGTAGAGGTCAAAATCGGATGCCATCGTCTTGCCCGATTTACGTTCCTTTCCCCTGAAATAGACGAGGGTCTTCTCGTCAGGGCTGAACTTGTACCCCACCTTCATCCCCCTGCCCTTTGTGAGCTGTGTATAGCCGGTGCCATCCTGATTGATGAGGGCGATCTGCATATCGTCATACTGCCGTTTGTCTTCTTTCGTAATGGGAATGACCACGAAGGCAAGCCGCATTGAGTTCGACGTGTACCGCCCTCCGATCACCTCGATGCGTTCATCGCGTGGTATATACCGGTACAACGTGCCGGCATTTCTATCAAACCGGTAGATGGTACACTTCCGATAGTCTTTATGCCCGCAACCGGTGAAGAGTATCTGGCTTCCGTCACTGGAAAGGGAAAGATCACCGACCTTTGTAAAATACCCAAGGTCAAGCGGCTTCTCCCCGGAGCAGGAAAAAAGGATGATGCCAAGGAAAAAACATACTAATAAATGCGCCCATGGAAATTTATATAACCCGCCCTGCCTGCAACATGTTTCCTGTTCGCTGTTCATATAACCCCCCTTCTTTTCTGTTTACCCTGAGCTTATACATATTCAATGTTATAAAAAAGGTTAAGAAACTCTTCGCTCCATGCTGTTCTTTCCCACGTCCTTCGTCCAGGCGAAGCAGACGTCCCACATCCTGCGGGTTGTTCCGACATGCCTCCTGACGCCCCCCTTACATGGTTAATTATATCCATTTTATTGCTATAATCCTGGGCATAAAACAATAATGTTCCCAACAAACCATTATTGGTGACCAATCGGACATGAAGCATGTGGAAACGTCTGGTCTGCCTTTGGTTGATGCGGGTTTTTGTTAAAGAATATCAGCGTGCCAGCCGACAATATATAAGGAGATTCCATGGATTATACAAAGAACTTGCAAATACCATGAAAAAAATGCACAATAATTCCAATATGGAAAGGGACCTGATAGGTATCATCGTTGGTGGAGGCCCGGCGCCCGGCATCAACGGCGTTATCAGCGCGGCCACAATCGAGGCTGTCAATCAGGGCAAGAAGGTCGTGGGGCTCATCGGCGGGTTCAAGAGTCTCTTTGAGGGCCAGATAAATGTCATGCCCCTCACGATCGACGATGTTTCGAGGATTCACGCTACCGGAGGTTCTATCCTCCGCACCTCCCGTGATGCCCCCGACAACGCAAAGGCAAAATTCAAAACCCTTTTGTCCTCTCTCAAAAGTATCGGTATAAAGTACCTCATAACCGTCGGCGGCGACGGCACACTCCATATGGCAAACTGGATTGAAAGAGAGGCGAGGGGTTCCATTAGCGTAGTCCACACACCGAAGACGATCGATAACGATATACCCTTACCCGGTGGATTTTCAACATTCGGTTTTCAGACGGCGCGGCATGTAGGCGTTTATATTGTCAACAACGTCATGGAAGATGCCCGTACGATGGGACGGTGGTATTTCATTACTACAATGGGAAGGCATACGGGCCATCTGGCGCTGGGCATGGGGAAGGCTGCCGGCACCACGATCTCTCTCATACCGGAAGAATTCGAAAATGGCAAGCTCTCTTTTAAAAGGGTGGCAGATACCCTGACGGGATCTATCATTAAACGGCTATCCATGGACCGGGACTATGGTGTGGCCATACTGGCGGAAGGCATCTCCGAAATGTTCGACCTTGATGAGTTGAGCCGTTATGAGGATGTGGAGAAAAACGAAAAAGGCGAGTTAAGGCTTTCAGAGATCCAACTCGGAAGGCTGCTCAGGAATTTTGTTAACAAGACATTGAAATCAATGGGAATCGAGGTCGGCATCTTCGAGAAGAATATCGGTTACGAGTTAAGGGCTGCCAATCCCATCCCCTTCGATGTTGAATATACAAGAAACCTCGGTTACGGCGCGGTCCGCTACCTCCTGAAAGGCGGCACGGGAGCCATGATCGTCTTTTACGAAGGAAACATAAAACCGGTACCCTTTGTTGAGATGGTGGACTACGCTACTGACAGGATAAAGATCAGGAAGGTGGATATCCACACAGAGACCTATGAAGTTGCAAGAAAATATATGATCAGGCTTGAGAAGGAAGATTTCGAGGGTGACCGCCTGAAAAACCTCGCCAGGGTCGCCAACATGGAACCGGCAGATTTTAAAGCGCGCTTTGAATACGTGGTGTCCGGCAACCCTTATTAGCCCTTAGTGTATGGATAATATCTTCCACATGAGTTAGAATATGTATTGGGCAGTACAGGATAAAAACGATGTATGACGAAAAGCAAAAGCTCCGCGAGGTCCTGAATATCGGACTCGATGTGACCCAGACAAAGGATATCGATATCCTCCTCGAAAGGATCCTGACGAAGGCACGGTATTTAACAAACGCTGACGCGGGATCGATCTATATCAAGGAAGCCGACACGCTGAAATTCAAATACACTCAGAACGATACACAGCAGAAGAGGCTGCGACCGGGCAAAAAGCTTATCTATTCAACCTTTTCGATCCCCGTGAATAATAAATCCTTATCAGGGTACGTTGCCAATACAGGCTTGATGCTCAACATAGAAGACGTATATCATTTAAGCGGCGGCGTCCCCTATTCTTTTGACCAGTCATACGATCAATTGACCGGCTACAGGACGCAATCGGTTCTTACCTTTCCCCTCAAAACACACAACGATGAGATTGTCGGTGTCCTCCAGCTAATCAATGCGAAAGACAGCGCCGGCAACATTATTCCCTTCACAGGTGACGATGAGCCGTATATCATGCATTTTGCCAATAACGCTGCCATTGCCATCGACCGCGCCATGATGACCAGGGATATCATCCTGCGGATGATAAAGATGGCTGAGCTGCGGGATCCTATGGAGACGGGCGCTCATGTTAACCGCGTGGCATCATACGCCGTGGAGATCTACGAGGCATGGGCTATGGCAAAGGGGATCGACGAAGATACAATCGAAAAGAATAAAGACGTTTTGAGGATGTCGGCAATGCTCCACGATGTGGGAAAGGTCGCCATCACAGACCTGATCCTCAAGAAACCCGCCCGCCTTGACAACGTTGAATACGACGTTATGAAACAGCACACCTACCTCGGTGCACAGTTGTTTTCCAACATGCGGTCGGACTTTGATGAAGCGGCATTTGTTGTGGCGCTCAATCACCATGAAAAATGGGACGGGAATGGATATCCGGGACACATCGATTTCAATACCGGGGAGCCCCTACCCGGCTATACAGACCAGTCAGGAAAGGCAACGGGCAAGGTCGCAGATGAGATCCCTCTCTTCGGCCGGATCGTGGCCATCGCCGACGTGTATGATGCGCTTTGCTCGCGGAGGTCATACAAGGAGACCTGGGACGAGGCAAGGGTCCTCGACACCCTCACGCAAGAGAGGGGAAAACACTTCGACCCTGAGGTAGTAGACACCTTTGTCTCCATACTCGACGTCATACGGAATGTCGCCCACCAGTATCCCGATAAAGGGGAATGAACAAACATCAAACCCGAAGCACGTATATCTTAAAAAATTCTAAACTCGAATATCAAAATCCTAATCAAGCACAAATGTTCCAATATTCATAATTCAAAATAGTTGAACAAAATAACCGTGTCATTGCGAGCCCGCCTAAGGCGGGAGCGGCGTAGTGTCATTGCGAGCCCGCAGGGCGCGGCGTTGTGTCATTGCGAGCGCAGCGCGGCAATCTCATTCAATAGGTCACCGCAGATCGCCACGTCGCTTCGCTCCTCGCGATGACAACACGTTTAAAACATTCGATATTTGAATTTTGATATTGTTTAGAATTTAGAAATTCGGATTTAGGATTTGATTCTTATTGAGCTGGAAGCGGCGATGCTGTTTGTTCTCCTGCGGGCTCTACCGATGCGCCGCGCTTGAACGGTATGAACAGTATCTTTACCTGCTGGCTGTCGATGCCGAATAACCCCGAAAGAAGCTCGAATCCCGTACCGTCTGCATCCTTCCTGAGCTCAAGCAGAAAGGCGAACCTCACCTTCCAGTTCTCGCCGTCCTCTTCGCGCGTGTAGAGACCGTAGAGGAAGTTGGTCATGGTCCTGTTCTCTTTCGTTCTGTATTCATAAAGGGTGATGAGGGGCTTGACGATCCGGGTAAGACCGCGGTCCCTGAAGGGGAGTATGGACGGGAACAGGAATACTGAATCGGCCTTTTTTTCTTCATATTCAAAGACAGGCCAGAAGTTGTAAAAGACCCCTGTGTCGTCCTCTATATACCTGTCGATAACGAGGAAGCTCTTCCTCAGAAAACGCTGGTCATTGACATACCATTCCGATTCCCGGTATATCGGCCAGAGGACGCTGGTGCGTCGGTCCCTCCCCTTCTCTTCCCGGGAATACAGAGGAAAGAAACTGAAGCCCTTGTTCTCCTCGCCGCTTGTGGATGAAAAGATCGGCCAGAGGATCGTCCATTTCTCCTTGTCCTTATCCCGCGCATACTGAAAAAAAGGCCAGAGCACACTGTACCAGGCCTTGTTCTTCGTAGTGGACTTCATATAGAAGGGGATAAAGTAGAAGGAATCGACAGGCTCGTCGGTATCAAGGTTCTTCTCCCCCCAGAAGATAAAGGGCCAGAGCGCGAATTGCTGATTTCCGATACCGGGCTGATCGCGCGTCCCATATAACGGCCATACCTTAAAACCCTCCTCGGTACCTCCATAAAAGGAAAAGACGGGCCAGACAACATTTGTCTTTGTTGCACCTTCGCTCCTGGTATAGCTGTAGAGGGGCCAGGCAGCGAAGCCAAGCTCGTCTTTTCTGAACCTGTTGTACATCTTGCCGAAAAGGGGGAAGAATCCGAAATAGTCCCCTTTTTCCGATGTACCGTAAAACAACAGCGTAAAGGCCGTATCGCTTGCCTTTTCTGATCGCCGCGAGGAGTAGATGGGAATGAAATAGGATTTTTCCTTTGAGACCTTCCCGAGGGGGTAGATGTAGCGGTAGACGCCTCCATCGTCGGAATCATAGGAGGAGAGAAAGGGCCTGAGGACTACGTGGGCTTCGTCTTCCTTGCTCTGATATGTCACGAGCGGGCCAAGCAGCCACTGCTCGTCGTTAAATTCCCATGAGACGGGCCAGAGGGCATAGAGGCTGCATGGAAACAGGAGAAAGATGAGGAGAAATACGCGCATTAAAATAAAAAGCCAAAGACAGTCCCGAGAATCGTTACAGGCGTTATCTCCTCGAGACCTTCCGCGCCCTTCTGGATCTTCTTCATGGCCTTTTCAGTCTCGTTGTACAGGCTATCATCCTTGGCGAGCTTCCCCAGTGTGCCTTCGCCTTTTTTAATCCCGTCGGTCAGCTCTTTGATGTTGCTCACTGCCTCTTTTGTATCGTTATACAGGGTCTCGTCCTTGGCAAACTTGCCGAGCGTCCCCTTACCTTCTTCAATATCCCTCGAGATGTTCTTCAGGGACGCTACGGTATCTTTGGTATCATTGTACAGCTTGTCATCCTTTACAAGGAGTCCCAGCGTGCCTTTCCCCTGCTCGATATCCTGCGCGATGGAGCTGAGCTTCTCGCTGACTACTGCTGTATTATTGACAACACGTGTTATATTCCCCTTGTTGTCTGTCATGAATGTCCGGAAATCACCGCTCAGGGATTCGATGTTGGCGATGCTCTTTTTGATATTTTCTTTTTCCCTATCGCCGAGGATATCCTTAAATTCACCCATTGTTTCACCAAAATTCTTTGCGGCAATGTTAACCTGGGTAAAGATCTCGTTAAAATCAATGCCGGGAATTACATCGTTGATCCTGTCGCCCTGGGCAAGGAATTTCTTTTCAGTCCCCGGGAGGATCTCGATATATTTATCGCCGAGAAGTCCCTGGGCCTTCACGATGATCTTGCTGTCGGCAGGCACCTTCACGCCTTCTTTAATAGTCAGCGTCAGCGTCGCTTTGTACGCATCAAGGGCGATCTTTTTCACCTTGCCTACCTCCA
>JAQTNJ010000127.1 GCA_028713955.1 Syntrophorhabdaceae bacterium | reverse complement strand
ACCTTTTCACCGCCTTTTAAGATCGTCAGGGTTATTGTGTTGCGAAGCAGGGCATTATAGACCGGGTTACTCTCTATAAAATCCCTGAAATGCCTGTTTTTTAAAGATTCTCTCAGGGAAGAAAAGGTAAACCCCCTCCCCCGCTTGCCCTTAAGGACTGTATTCAGATATGTGCTCACGACGCTTGTAGGCTTCATGGGCCACCGATGGGAGAGTATTGCCTGGGATGCCCTGACAATCTTCTCATTGGCGTTATCCCTGTGAGGCATGGACCCATGGCCGCCTATCCCCGTGGCCTGTATCCTGAACTGACCCAGTTTCTTTTCTGACACAGATACCTGGGCATGTATAAAACCATCTTCCTCAACAAGAGATCCTCCCTCGCTCAGGACAAAAGAGGCGTCTTTCAAATCCGGAACGTTCCGAAGCATGAATTCAACACCATTCTGCCCACCCACCTCTTCATCGCAGGTAGCCAGAAAGATCACATCCTGTTCAGGCTCTATCCCTTCTTTGTAAAGATTTATAAACGCAAGGAGCTGGCATATGGTCTGCGCCTTCATATCAATGGCGCCCCTGCCATAGACGAAACCATCTCTTAACTCACCGCCGAAGGGGTCCACTGTCCACTCGTCACGGTTGGCAGGGACAACATCGATGTGACTCAGTATAATAACCGGCTTCCCCCTGCTCTTGCCTCTGATCCTGGCAAGGATATTTGCCCTCTTGGGCATAGGGGAATAGATCTCGGTCTCTATCCTTTCCACGCCGAGAATACCTTCCAGGAAGAGGACCGCACTCTCTTCATTTCCCGGCGGATTTGATGTGTCGATACGGATAAGTTCTCTTGTCAACCGAACAGCGCTCTCGCCGTTAATCATAATATAACCTGTTTTTTCCTTCCCTCTTGGCTTTGTAGAGATTGTTATCAGCTATCTTGATGAGGTCATTGGCGATATGACCTTGCTGGTACAAACCAATTCCGCCGCTCACCGTCAATTTTATATGATGGTTCTCATAGATAAACTCTTCCTGTTCAACCCCGGCCCTTAAACGTTCTCCAACAACATAGGCCCTTTCAAGATCAGTCTCCGGCAGAATCACAAGAAACTCTTCCCCGCCGTACCGACCGACAATATCGATAGTCCTCAACTTTTTTGTAAAAAGCTCTGCAAGCTTTTGCAAAACGGAATCCCCTGCCAGGTGGCCATATGTGTCGTTGACATCTTTGAAGTTGTCCAGATCGAAGAGCGTTACGGAAAGGTCCGAACGATACCTCTTCGCCCTTTCAATCTCTTCGTTCAGCTTGTTGATGATATACGTATGGTTGAAAATTCCTGTAAGGCCGTCATGGATTGAAAGGGTTTTGATCTCCTGGAACAAACGTATCTTTTCAAGCGTAACCGATATGTGGGAACAAAACTTGCTGAAGGTAGTCTCTTCCTGAACCTGGAATGGGGAGCCCCTGAAGAGCCCTGCAAAACCATATACGGTATTTGTCGTGGACAACTCCACCATAACCGACTGATAATCATCCGCGGCGCCGGTTATTTTTGCGTTAACAGCCCCCTGGGACATTCTTTTTAAAAGGATATTTGTTATAACCTCGGCAAGTCTTCTATTGCTGCCGACCTTTGGGTAGATCTGGATATTTACTTCATTCCCGTAGGTAAGGAGGACTCCGAAGTATTCAAAATCAAGAAAGTTTTTTAAGAGGGCATAGGCGTTCTTAAGAACAAATCCAGGTTCTTCAGCCTCTCCTATCATATGCTGCAGGCTCTTTAAAAAGTCTATCTCCAGGATATTGATCTTTTCCAGCCTTTGCGTCTCTTCTACCCGTCTTGCAAGCTCCATCGTCCTGAGGGATTCAATATAATGGTCCATTGCGTTATTAACAACATGATAAACCTCTTCGAAGCTGTTGAATGGTTTTGTCAGGATCGTGTATGCCCCCTTGCGGAGGGATTCGATGCGCCTTTCATCATTGGTGTATCCTGTCATCATGATAACAGGTATCCTCGGCTTGATATTCTTTATCTTCTGTAAGATTTCAACACCTGAAACGAGGGGCAATACGATGTCGAGCAATACTGCGTAAGGATCTTTTTCTTTCAATTCCTTTTCAAGATCCGGCGGGTCCCTGAACGCAAAAACCTTCAGCCCGCAGTGCTCAAAATAGCCTGTCAGAATAGTCAGTGTTGCTTCATCATCATCAATAATGAAAAGACGTTTTGTGTTATCCATAAACAAAAAAGAGGGGCTTCAAACCCCTCTCTTTTTACTTCTTTGTCTTTTTTCCCTTCTTCGGAGCAGCCTTTTTGGCTGTCTTCTTTGTGGTCCCACACTTCGCCATACAAACACCTCCCCTTTAAATTTAAAACAATGTTATGTAAATTGAAGGTCTTTGTCAACCACTATATGGCGATAACCTCTTTTACCTCCGGTATCTCTTCTTTGAGCTGTTTTTCCACTCCCATCTTCAATGTCATCATGCTCATCGGGCAGCTTCCGCATGCACCCTGCAGTTTTACCTTCACGATACCATCCTGTACATCAATAAGCTCAATGTCGCCGCCGTCTCTCTGCAAAAAAGGCCTTACCTTTTCTATTGCCGCCTTAACTTTCTCCTTCATATGTACCTCCAAAAATTTTTACCCCATACCGGGGATTATTAAGTATAAGCACAATTCGCTGATAAGTAAATAGAATCGCCGCACACCGAAATAACCGTATATCGTAGTTCGTATATCGTATATCGCATAAGGCATTAGAGGATGCATTTGTAGTCCACTATATACTATATACGAAATACTATATACTATTCGCTATTCACTGCCTTTAGTGTTCATCCTCTCCCGCTATTCTGTATCTCTATCTTGATCTCCTTTGGTACTGCCTTCTGCGATTTCGGGAGCTTTACTTTCAGCACACCGTCCTTGTATGTCGCCTTTGCCTTGTCTCCGACAACTTCAGCCGGGAGCTGAATGGTTCTCTGAAATGATCCGTACACCCTTTCAGACCTGTAACAATCTTCATCCCTGCAATCTTCTTCTGTCTTTCTCTCCCCTTTCAGCATTAACCTGTCTTCAACGATCGTTATTGAAATCTCTTTTGGATCAATCGCCGGGATATCGATGGTGACAATAACATCCTTTTTCGTCTCGTGTACATCAACAGCCGGTACCCATCCCCCCTCCCGGAGAGAAGGAAAGCCCGCTTTTTCAAAGAAATCTTCGAATATCCTGTCCATCTCATCCCGCATTGAGGGAAATCTTGATTCCCACATAGATTTCCAGGGCGTTAAAGGCATAGCTCCACCTCCTGTTACTATTTTTTATTTGTTTTCGATCCCTTTAAGGACCTCTTCCAAAAGCTTACCACACCCGACTGGTGAAAAGAAAACTGTACAAGCTCCCATCCCTCCTGACCCATTTCATTCAAAAGTCGTGACATATTATCAAGTTGCTCCATGCCGACATCGTGCACTTCACATTCGCCATCGGGTCTACAAGCGTAAACGATATTATTACGCTGGTCAACAACAACACCTTCTTTCTTCAGGTCTTCCATGGAAAATATCTTCAGAACATATTCGTATTTCATAAGCACCTTCCTGGTTTTTTTATGTCTCTATGATATAATATTAATGCAAAATATCGGTTTTTTAAAGTAGCTATGGAATATACACCCCTTTATATAGAATCATACTCCAGGGGCATACTGCAGGAAAGACTGGAAGAGCTCGAGTCCCTGCTCAATCCCTGCACGCTGTGTCCGAGGCAGTGCAAGGCCAACAGGCTGGTCGGTGACCTCGGATACTGCAAGGCGCCCTATGACCTCTTCATCTCATCGGCGTCACCCCATTTCGGGGAGGAAGCCCCGCTGGTCGGACACAACGGTTCGGGGACAATATTTCTTACCCACTGCAACCTTAAGTGCATCTTCTGCCAGAACTACGACATCAGCATATACGGCGAGGGTACCCGCTATACCTACGGCAAGCTGGCAGCCCTGATGATCGACCTCCAGGACCGCGGCTGTCATAATATCAACCTCGTTACGCCTACCCATTATGTTCCGCAGATCATAAAGGCCCTTACGATTGCGATCGAGAACGGTCTCTCCACCCCCCTTGTCTATAACACGAGCGGTTATGATTCGACCGGCACGATCAGGCTCCTCGACGGCATCATCGATATCTATATGCCTGATATCAAATTCCTCGACAGCGGATTATCCCAAAGATTCTGCAAGGCAGCGGATTACCCTGAGGTCGTCAGGGAGGCAGTCGTTGAGATGCAGAGGCAGGTCGGTGACCTCGTTGTCGATGAACACGGCATTGCCCGGAAAGGACTTATCATACGCCACCTCGTCATGCCGTCCTGTGGAGAGGACACGAAAAGGATCATGGAATTTATCAGGGACGAGGTCTCGCAGAACGCCTTTGTCAACATCATGGCACAATATCACCCGTGCCACAGGGCAGGTGAATTTGAAGAGATCGCAAACAGGATCTCATTGAAAGAGCACGCGGAAGCAATACGCTATGCCCGAAGCATCGGGCTTTTGAGGGCGTCTACTTAGTTGCCAAGCTTCTTTACCAGTATATCGTTTGCCTTTATAATCTCCTGGGCGTCTTTGCCGGTTATCTCCCAGCTGTAACCCCCTTTGCCATCCTTTTTTAATTTTATCTTCACGTCGCCTTTCAGGCTCTTTTTTATTTCATCAAGCTCTTTTTTATATTGCTCCTCGCTATTCTGTTCACCGGCCTTCTTCTGTTTTTGCGAAAGCTCTACTCCATTACCGCATGAAAAGAGGAGGAAAGCTACAAGGAGTATTGCAATAAATCTCATCTCGTCATAATATAATTTCTTACGGGTCTCTTCAACATAATTCTGGAGGATGTATGGGCATCTATTGCGAGCAAACAGGAAAAGGGAAAAAGGTCATCTTCATTCACGGCGCCGGTGGAAGCACTAAGTCATGGTACTTCCAGAGAGAGGTATTGCAAAGATCCATGGAGGTTCTCGTTGTAGATCTTCCCGGTCACGGGAGATGCCCCGGCGACGGGTATGATTCTATCGGGCAGCACTGTGATTCCCTCTACCATCTCCTCAGCGAAAGACCCTCTGACCAATATTTTATCGCCGGTCATTCCATGGGCGGCGCGATCGGCATGTCCTTTGCCCTTGTCTACCCCCACCTCGTGAAAGGTCTCATCCTCATCGGGACAGGGGCAAAACTCTCCGTCCTGCCGGCGATACTGGAAGGGATCCAAAAAGACAAGGCGAAAACGGTCGGGAATATTGTTGCAGCCATCTTCTCGGACAAGACCTCCCGGCAGGCGAAAGAGGCGGCCTTCAACGAAATGATGCAATGCAGCGGAGAGACGATCTTCAGGGATTTTTCCGCCTGTAACGGCTTTAACATCATGGATACAATCACTGCGATCAAGGCGCCTTCCCTCATCATCTGCGGCAGAGACGATCTTATGACGCCGCCGAAGTATTCTGAATTTTTACATCGCTCTCTTGCAGGTTCCAGACTCAGTATCATAGAGGATGCCGGCCACATGGTCATGCTCGAAAAACCGGACGCAGTAAACAAGGAGATAGAGGAGTTTGTCAAAAACAGCGGATAGCGAGAAGAATCAGGTTGAGGTTAAGGTTGAGGAGAACCAGAGTTTGCTTAACCTTAGCCTGAACCTTAGCCTGCTTTTTCTGATAGCTGAGAGGATATCATGGCGGTAATAGGTTCAGACAAGGCAAAAACCCTGAAGGAAAAGATGGAGAGGCTCGGCATCAGGGAACCCGATATCATAGAACGCTTCGTGCATTCCGGCGGACCTGGCGGGCAGAATGTCAATAAAACCTCCACCTGCGTCTATCTGAAACATGTCCCTACCGGTATCGAAGTAAAATGCCAGCGGGAACGTTCACAGGCGCTGAACCGCTTTCTTGCCAGGCGCATACTTATCAACAAGATTGAGAATCTTATCCTCGGCAGACAGAGCGAGGAACGAAGACACATCGAGAAGATAAAAAGACAAAAAAGGAAACGTTCAAAAAGGGCACAGGAAAAGGTCCTTCATTTAAAACATCTCCATTCTGAAAAGAAAAAGTCCCGCTCAGTAAAACCGGATGCATCAGAGTACTGACAACCCCGTAAAACAGCGAATAGTATATAGTATATCGTATATAGTAGCCTATAAAGGCACCCTCAAAAGTCTTTAACGATATACGAAATACGATCTACGATATACTGCGGCGCAGGGCGTCTATTAAGCCCGCGGCCGGTTCTGCCGATAACTAATCTGAGAACCATGAGCCTGAGTGCGTCTTCAAAAGAAAAACCCTTTGATAATTACCTGTCATTCCTGTTGGATGCCTACCAGGACGACCCGCTGAAGAACATCGCGGTTCTCTTTACTGACGTTGTAGGCTCAACAAAGTACTTCAAGACCTACGGCGATATGGACGGACGGGAGATGCTCCGTCAACATCAGAATTTAGCCACTTCCGTCATCGACGAGTATAAGGGAAATCTCATCAAGGCGATCGGTGATTCTGTGATGGCCTCTTTTGCCGGTCCATCGGAATCACTCAGGGCCGCCATCAAGATGCAGCACGTATTCCGCGCTTACAATGATGATGCTGCCGGTGAACACCAGATTCACATTCGCATAGGCGTTCATTTCGGCAAAGTCATCGTTGAAGAAAAGGATATTTACGGTGATGTAGTCAATGTGGCAGCAAAACTGACAAACCTCGCAGATGGTGACGAGATATATATTTCTCAGGAGATATATGAGCGTGCGCAGGATATTCCCGGGATACATTTTGAACCGGTGAACCTCTGGAACGCAAAAGATGCCCCAAGCGGTCTTACCATGTACAAAGCAGTCTGGGAAAATGCAATCAGTGCAGAACCTGTCTTGAAAACGTTCATCCACGTTCACCCCCTGCCGGACATTGGCGAAACAGATTTTTCACATATATGGGAAAACTTCATCGGCAATTTGAACACAGAGGACGCTATCGCAAAAGGGTATGAAGAGGAATATGTTCTTCCTGATAAATCTCTTGTACTGATCATGAACGACAGTGTACATGCAATATCAATAGCAGAAAGTATTTTAGCGCATCTTGGCAGCGTAACGAAAAAGGACGCGCCCTTCCCTGTACCTGTCCGGACAATCATCTACAAACTGCCCCATATAAAAGGGAACATACCGGCGCTTACAGGCGTTGAAGTCGCATGGGATGCAATAAGTCCCGGGGGGATTTATGTCTCCCCGGAAGTCCGCCTTGATATCAAAGACGAGGGTGATATATCCGTCGAACCATCAACCGTTGAAGAGACACATGAAACTTTTAACAGGGTCCACCGGAAAAGCATTCCACAGGAGACGGCAGAGGGACAGCAGATGCCGGTACAACCATTCTTTTATCAGAAGACCCTTATGGACGGCACATACGCCTCCTGCTTCTACTGTGGTGACCGGAAACATTATCCATCAGACTGTCCTTCTAAAAACATTCCCGGAAAGACCTCTGCGATTAATCAACTCGGTTACCTGTCGCTCAGCAATATCAATGAGCTTTTTTTACAGTATGTAACCACGCTCCAGGCCTCATCGGGCAACGGCAGTCTTTACAATGCGGCAACAGAACAGGCATATCTTGCATTTTACGAACTGAAAAGGGTTTTCCAATTGCCCTTTTTCAGGATTATCTGGAACAACCCCGCTAACCGCTGGGAAAAGGTTAAACAGGGCGCCGGCCAGAGCGAAGGCGGGATCGTATGGCTTATACAGGACTCGCTCCGCGTCTCCGACCACTCAAGGGCTCAATCCCTCCTGGAACAGGCGCTGGAAACATTCCCTGATGATTACAAGGTCTATTGCCTGATTGGATATCTTAATATCGAACAGAATAACCTCTCGCTGGCAAAGAAACATTTCAAAAAGGCATATATACACACAAAAACAGATCCACAGAGAATATTCGTATTGTTCCAGCTTGCCCGTCTTTACACTTTGCTCAATAATCCCCAAAAAGCCCAGGAGAAAATAAACAACATCCTGAACATAGATCCCGGTTGTACTGAGGCAATCTACCAGGACATTATATGGAAACTGCAACAGAAAAAAGAAAAGGTGGCCATACAGCAGTTGACAGGCCTGGTCAGGGAAAACAGGGATTATTATACAGTTGTGCTCATTGACCCTGAGATGGAACCATATAAGGCAATTGTCGCACCCCAGCTTGGGACAATGTTTAATAAGGCGAGAAATATGGCGCAATCGCGTTTCGAGGACGCGTGCACGATACTGAAAAACACAGAGGAACTGCTCAGCCAGAGGAGTCTTGCCGAGATACAGTCGCTGCGCGTAAAGGTTGAAGAGTTGATGGAATCCGACAGCTACTTCGGTTACTTAGACGCTGTCCGTTACAGCGACTCGATCGTCACGATCTGCGAAAATTCATTAAAGGAGCAGAAAAAAGACCTTTCAGAGATCATCTATCAATTATCGCAACGTTTGCAGAGGGCGTTCAACTTTGTAAAGAAATACCGTTACCGGCAGTTCGTTGACAGCCATTACAAACACCTCATGTTACTCAAAATAAGGATGGATGACATCAGGGGAGCAGAAAAATTCTGTGCGCCCTGGCAGTTTGATGCATGCCATGCATCATGCAAAGAAACTGCCGGTGATTTGGATTCTATAGAATCAAAATTAAAAAGGCTGGAGATAATTCAGCAAATAATCCGTACCTTTTTCAATTTTTTAAAGTATTGCTCGGCCCTGCTCTCTATCGTTTTCTTTATCGGAATATTTATATTTCCTTTCTTTGTGGATCCGTTAAATATACTTCTGTCAAAGTTTGAGGTTACCTCCATATCAAATGCCTGGTCGTTTCAAAAAACATTTCTCGTCCTCGGGGGTATCGCAAGCTTTATCGCATCGTTCCTTATATC
>JAQTNJ010000126.1 GCA_028713955.1 Syntrophorhabdaceae bacterium | reverse complement strand
CCGGAGGAAGCACCGTCGATATACATATGCCAGTGCATTATTCGGCTTCTGTGAAATAGAGGATGCGATTACAGCTGGGGCATTGTATGAGCTTTTTATTCTTCGTTACCTCTATGAAAAGTTGCGGTGGGATATTCATGAAACAACCGAGACATACCCCGTTTTTGACGTTTGTTATAGCTACACCACCACGTTTTCCCTTGAGCATGTTGTATTTTAACCTCAGTTCATTGTTTACAACAGAAAGGAGGTTATCCCTTTGTGTTCTTAGCTCTCCGATAACTTTATCCATCGATTGGATTTCTGTATCCAACCTTGCCTTTTCAATCTCAATGTCTTTTCCGCGTTTCTGGAGTCTTGTCTGTGATGATTCGTAATCCTTTTTAAGTTCCTCAATCTTTTCCATAAGCGTGAGGATATCTTCTTCTGTCTTGTCGTTTGTCGCTTTTGCAGCTTCTATCTCTTTTAACAGGGCCTGGTATTCTTTGTTTGTTTTTACCTCGTAGAGCTTTGATTCGATCTTTTTGATCTTGTCCTTGTCAGCATCCAGTTCCTTTTCTTTTTTTCTCCGTTCTTTTTCCAGTTCCTCAAAGATCACCTTTTCTTTTTCCAATCTTTCTTTTAACTGTTTCAGTTCCTCATCCATTTCATTTAGTTTCTTTGGTGCTGTATGCAGTTTTGTTTCTTTTTCTATGATCTGTAATTCTATCTTTTGTGCTTCGTAAAGGGTGCCGAGTTCATGCTCCAAGTGCGACCTCCAAAATTTTAAAGGGGGTGACCCTATGGCCACCCCCTTTAAAAAAAGTTTTAATATCTGTTTTGAGATATTTTCGTTCCATATACATTATTTGGGCCCACCTGGGTTCGAACCAGGGGCCTACCGGTTATGAGCCGGTGGCTCTTCCAGCTGAGCTATGGGCCCGCTAAATTATAGATTAAACGATAATGGTGTTTTTGTCAAGGTTGTGAAGAAAGGGACAACGACATTTTTCCGGCAGCACACAGCGGCGGTTTTTTTATAAGGTTTATTGAAAATTTTGGTAAATATTATTTTTTTCAGAACACTTATATGGTACAAATTCCAGAGGGGTCGTATGGAAAAAGAGAAAAAAAGAGGTGTTATTCTCATCGTGATAGGTATATGCATACCCCTTCTGTCGCTGCCTTTTGTAACGGGTTATGAACAGCAAAAGGGAATTCTCAGGAACGTATACGAAACCGGAATACCGTTACAGGGGGTTGACCCTGAAAAGCGTGAAGCGGGTATAAAGCCGGAGACAGAAAAGCCAAAGACGGAAGGGACAAAGGACACAAGATCTTTCATAGAGAGGTTTACGCCCAGAATGCTGCCCTTGCGGTATATCCTCGCCCTTGGTGTTTTCCTTATATTCCTGGGTATTTTGAGGATAGATAAGGCGTTGAACAGAAAGGGCAGTGAATAGCATACTCGTATATAGTATTTCGTATATCGTATATCGAAAAACATAGAACACCCGTAAGTCGTCTTTTCACCTTTCACTTTTTACATTTCACAGGATTTATCGTCTCACGCTTTCTCAAACATTTTTCAAATTTTCGTTCCATTTTTCCTGAATTCTTTATAGAATGTCTTTTGGCAGTCAAATGTCGCTTAATTATTGAGGAGGGGAGGAGTTATGAGTGATTCTAAAGTAACAAAGGAAGAGCTTCTTGCGAAGGCAAAAAAGCCGGCTCAGGATGCCATGAAGATGCACCCTTACTATAAGGGTAAGATCGAGGTGATACCGAAATGTGTTATCAGGGATATCAATGACTTTGCCATATGGTATACGCCTGGCGTCGCAGAACCCTGCAAGGACATACAGCAAAATCCGGACAGGGTTTATGACCATACAAACAAGGCAAATATGGTGGGGATCGTTACAGACGGGACACGCGTACTCGGTCTCGGCGACATAGGGCCCATGGCGGGGCTTCCTGTCATGGAAGGAAAGGCACTCCTCTTCAAGTACCTCGGTGGAGTGGATGCCTTCCCGATCTGTCTTGACACAAAAGACCCTGACGAATTCATCAAGACCGTCAAATACCTGTGCCCGACCTTTGGCGGAATAAACCTTGAGGATATTGCAAACCCAAAATGTTTTTATATCCTCGAAAGGTTACGGGCAGAGGCCCCCATCCCGGTATGGCACGATGACCAGCAGGGAACTGCAGCGGTTACATTGGCAGGGCTGATCAACGCCTTGAAGGTTGTGGGGAAGAAGATGGAAGACGTGAAGATCACCATGATCGGAATAGGGGCTGCCAACGTTTGTATCACCAAAATGATCATTAAGGCGGGCGCTGACCCGAAGAAATTCATCGTTGTTGACAGTAAGGGTATCCTTAACAGAAAGAGGGATGATATCAAGCCCACCCATAAAGAGAAGATGGAATTCTGCCAGATAACGAATGCAGAAAACAGGGATGGCGATATGGAAGAAGCAATAAAAGGCCAGGACGTGGTAATCGCCCTTTCAAAACCAGGGCCCGATACGATCAAGAAAGAGTGGATCAGCACCATGGCGGACAACGGTATCGTCTTTGTCTGCGCGAACCCGATACCCGAGATGTGGCCATGGGATGCAAAAGAGGCAGGGGCACGGGTAGTGGCTACCGGGAGAAGCGACTTTCCCAACCAGGTCAACAACTCTGTTGGGTTTCCCGCAATATTCAGGGGTACTCTCGATGTTATGGCGACAACGATCACCGATGAGATGTGTATTGCCGCTGCGGTTGAGCTTGCAAAATGCGCAGAGGATAAGGGGCTCCGTGAAGATCATCTCCTCCCTACCATGGATGAATGGG
The DNA here is from genome assembly GCA_028713955.1 of Syntrophorhabdaceae bacterium. NCBI lineage: Bacteria > Pseudomonadati > Thermodesulfobacteriota > Syntrophorhabdia > Syntrophorhabdales > Syntrophorhabdaceae > Syntrophorhabdaceae bacterium. The sequence goes on along the minus strand of JAQTNJ010000126.1, from coordinate 6,176 downwards.
AGGTATTCCCGAGAGAAGCGGTAGCTGTTGCGAAAAAGGCAATGGAACAGGGGGTCGCACGCCTGAAGATAGATGAAAAAGAGCTTTTCAGGATGGCCGAGATGAAGATACGAAGGGCAAGAGATGAGGTAGGCATACTCATGGAGAAAGGGATCATTGCGCCTTATAAGGAGTAAACTATGAGAGAGGTTCATACGGATAGTATTATTGCTGCTGTCGAAAATCTGTTTATTGATGCCAACATCAATCTTTCCCAGAACGTTTTTGACGCGCTGAGCCAGGCCATAGAGAAAGAGGAGTCCTCTGTCGGCAAAGAGGTGATCCGGGAATTGATCAACAACGCGAACATCGCCAAGGCAGAGCATATGCCGATATGCCAGGATACGGGTCTGGCCGTTACATTCGTCGAGATCGGCCAGGATGTCCATGTTGTCGGGGGTATGCTGACAGACGCGATCGCAGAAGGGGTACGCCGGGCATATCAAAACGGTTATCTGAGGAAATCGTGCTGTGATCCCTTTTCAAGGAAGAATACCGGTGACAACACCCCCCCGATTATCCATACCCACATCGTACCCGGAGACACAATAAAGATCGTCGCATTGCCGAAAGGCGGGGGAAGCGAGAACTATGGTGAGGTGCGGATGCTGGTGCCCTCCCAGGGGAAAGAAGGCGTGAAGTCATTCGTTGTTGAGATGGTCACGAAAGGCGGGCCCAATCCATGCCCTCCGATCATTGTCGGGGTTGGGATAGGGGGTAATTTTGAAACCTCGGCGCTGCTTTCCAAGGAGGCGCTCATGGCGCCAATTGGCCAGAGAAATCCGGATCCTGCGATAGCAGCCTTTGAAATGGAGATCCTTGACGCGATAAACAAGACAGGCATAGGTCCCCAGGGCTACGGTGGGACTGTGACCGCCCTTGACGTCCATATCAAGATGCTGCCCTGTCACATAGCGTCATTACCCGCGGCGGTGAACATACAGTGTCACGCGCACCGGATTAAAGAGATAACTATTTAACCCGGAAGGTAAGAAGAGCAGAGGGTGAGAAGGGAAGAGAGGTATATATGGAGATAAAAAGGATTCAGACACCGCTCGACGAGAGCACCATAGAGAAACTGAAGGCCGGAGAAAAGGTCTTCCTGAACGGTTTCATTTTTACCGCCAGAGATTCAGCGCATAAAAGGTTTTTTGAAACGCTCGACAAGGGTGAGGAGCTGCCCTTTGATATGCGCAACCAGATAATCTACTATTGTGGACCTTCTCCTGCGCCTCCAGGAAGGGTTATCGGGTCCTGTGGACCGACGACAAGCTCGAGGATGGACGCGTATGCCCCGCGATTGATCTCACTCGGGCTGAAAGGCATGATCGGCAAAGGGAAACGTTCGCAGGCTGTGAAAGATTCATTAAAGCAGTATAAAGCGATCTATTTTGGAGCAACCGGCGGGGCTGGAGCCCTGCTTTCAAAGAGCGTGGTATCTTCAGAGATCATAGCTTATGAAGAACTTGGACCTGAGGCAGTAAGAAAACTGGGCGTAAAAGACCTGCCTCTTTTTGTGATTAACGATATATACGGAAACGATCTCTATGAAGCGGGCATGCAGCAGTATCGAAGATAGACGACCTATATTTTTTTTGACATTTTAGGACAAATATTTTAAAAGAAGAAAAATTACAAGAGGATAAAATGCGAAAGATTCGTGTTGCCATAACAGGTGTTGGTAATTGTGCGAGTTCACTGATACAGGGATTGGCCTATTATTCTAAGAAAAAGAAAGAGACCATAGGGCTTATGCACTATGATATATGCGGTTATGAACCCAAGGACATCAAGATCGTTGCCGCCTTTGATATCGATAAGAGAAAAGTCGGGAGACCTGTAGAAAAGGCTATATTTTCAGAGCCGAACTGTACCAAGACAATTGAGGAAAAGATACCGCCAACAGGCGTGTCGGTCTCAATGGGACATATCCTTGACAGTGTTTCGCCTCATATGCAGGACTATCCGCCGGAAAGAACCTTTGTTGCCTCTAACGAAAAACCCGTTGATGTAGCCAGAGTGCTCAGGGAGAATGAAGTTGAGATACTGGTGAATTATCTCCCTGTCGGCTCCGAAAAGGCTGCCCGCTTTTACGCCCAGTGCTGCCTTGAGAACGGTGTCAGTCTCATCAACTGTATTCCTGTTTTTATTGCTTCCGATTCCTCATGGGCTCAGAGGTTCAGGAAACAGGGGATACCAATTGTCGGGGATGACGTAAAATCTCAGATCGGCGCCACGATTATCCACAGAAATCTGGTCAAGTTATTCCATGACAGGGGTGTCGCGATCGACAGAACGTACCAGCTCAATACAGGCGGGAATACGGATTTTCTCAATATGCTGAACAGGAAGCGGCTTGTTTCCAAGAAGATTTCAAAAACAGAGGCAGTGCAGTCCATGCTCGATGTCCCGATACCTCCTCAAAATATCCATATAGGACCTTCCGATTATGTCCCATGGCAGAATGATAACAAGGTCTGTTTTATGCGAATCGAAGGAAGGATCTTCGGCGACATACCGATCAACCTTGAGATGAGGCTGTCTGTAGAGGATTCGCCAAACAGCGCCGGCTGCATGGTTGACGCGATACGTTGTTGTAAGGTGGCAAGGGACCGCGGAGTAGGGGGGGTACTCGAATCAATATCGGCGTATACGATGAAACATCCTATCAGACAATATCCCGACGAGATCGCAAGGGTAATGGTTGAAGAGTTCATAAGGGGAGACAGGGAAAGATAGGCGCATCTTTTGATAAGCTCAAAGATAGGTCATTCTCTTGATCCGGCAATCTTAACGATATATCGTTTCTTCTTCCGTAACAGAATAATTGACCCAAATGTGCTGACACTCTGCGGAACATTTTTCGGGTTTCTTTCCGCGTTCTCTATAGCCTTTGGCTTTTTGATATCAGGTGGGATAGCCCTTCTGATAGCAGGTTTTTTCGATCTTCTTGATGGGGCAATCGCACGGCATACCAACAGGGTTTCTCTTTTCGGAGGATTTTTAGATTCTGTCCTGGACCGCTATTCCGATCTTGCCGTGATGCTTGGCATCCTTGTGTTCTTTCTTTATGGGAACGAACGGGCCTATGCCGTTGTGACCTTTATCGCATCAATGGGCATTGCGATCATACCCTATGCGAGGGCGAGGGCAGAGGCCGCTTCGCTGTCATGCAATACAGGCCTGATGGAAAGACCTGAGAGGATTATATTTTTGCTTATAGGTCTTTTTTTCAACGTTTTACATTATGTCGTTATTGTCCTGGCGGTTTTAAGCCACGTTACAGTGATCCAGAGGATCATGTATGTGAAGAAGAAAACCAGTCGATAGTGAATAGTAGATAGTATATCGTAGTTCGTATATCGGGATTCTAAAAAAACGTTCGGCGTTGGGCAAAAACAACCGTAATTCGTAATTCGTGAGACGTAAGTGGAAAAGCACAAGGTGCGAGGAATGAAGCGACGTAGCGGCCTCATAGGGTATGAATTATTAATGAGATTGCCGCGCTCCGCTCGCAATGACGTATTTACCTTTCACTGGGTTCACCCATTCACGAATTACGATTCACGCATTACGGGTTTTCCCACTTTTCACGGGGTTCATCCAATAACGAATTACGATTCACGAATTACGAGTGCCTTTCACCTTTCACTGCCTTAAGATATTGTAGATCTCTTCCTTCAGCACATCCTTTGCCATTTCTTTCGGGATGCCCGTCTTCACGACCTTGCCTTTCGCAAAAAGTATTGCCTTATTTGCGCCGAAGGCAACGCCTATATCCGCTTCTTTCGCTTCGCCGGGACCATTTACCTCACAACCCATAATAGCCACATTGAGATGTTTGTCGAAGTGGTTTGTATCTCTTTCAAACTCCTCTACGATCTCTGTCAGATTGACCTTGCAGCGTCCGCAGGTGGGACAGGATATTATATTAATTCCTCTTTTTCTGAGTCCCATATCCCGCAGGATATGGTAAGCAGCGATGACCTCGTAGACCGGATTGCCGGTCAGGGAGACCCGGAGGGTATCACCTATACCCTCGTACAGCAGGATACCCATCCCGATGGAGGATTTAATGACACCTGAAAAGACAGGCCCCGCCTCTGTAACCCCGATGTGAAGGGGATAATCGGAAAGTTTTGAGAATTTCTTGTAGGCCTCAATGGTTTGAAAGATGTCCGATGCCTTTAATGATACCTTCAATTCCGTCCATCCCGTGTCTTCAAAGAGACCGATGTAATAGAGGGCGCTCTCCACCATGGCCTCTGCATTGGGTTTATGATATTTCTTCAATATCCTCTTTTCCATGGAGCCGATATTCATCCCTATCCGCACAGGGGTTTTGGTGTCTTTGGCGCACATGGCAATCTCTTTGACCTTTCTTACGTTATTGATCGTCCCCGGATTGATCCTTATGGCGTCGATCCCCAGTTGCATAGCCTTTAAGGCAATTTTATGGTTAAAGTGGATGTCGCCGATGATCGGGACATCAACCTCTTTTTTCAGAAAAGGTATGATCTTGCATGTCTCTTCCTGCGGCAGAGCGATCCTTACCAGCTCACAGCCCGCCTTCTTAAGCTCCCTTGTCTGATTCAGTGTTTCCTGGAAGTTTTCAGGATTTGTTTTCAGCATCGATTGGACAACGATGGGGCTGTCGCCGCCGATGAAAACGTTTCCGATCCTGATTTTTTTAGTCTTTTTTCTTTTCATGATATAAAAGAGTGTGTTGTGTTACAGGATATCTGCCAATGAATGAATTCTATACCCTGTCCATGCCCATTGTCAATGACATGTATCATATTTATTATGGCAAATGCTATCAATGAGTCTATATCGCGAAAAAGGTCTTGAAAAGCATTTTGTTCGGTTCCAGAGAACGTCATATTTTTTGAAGGATAAACTATAGTTACCCTGATTGTTTATAAAGATACCTGAAAAATAAGGAAAAAATGGTGTAAAAGAAAAGAATGCCATATTAGTATCTTATTAATATTTAAGATAATTATAACTTTGTTAAAGATTTCACTTGACTCTGTATTGACAGTGATATAGTTATTTTGTCATTACGATAGAAAGTAATAAGCAATTAAATGTCTGAAACATTCAATATTTTAGGAGAAAGCGTACATGATAGATAAATGGACCTTCGGAATAACCATGCTCAATATTGGGAGGAGGCTTGTATGATAGATAAATGGACCTTCGGAATAACCATGCTCAATATTGGGAGGAGGCTTGTATGATAGATAAATGGACCTTCGGAATAACCATGCTTGTAGTAGGTATGGGAGGTACTATATGTACCCTTATTATCTTTAGCCTCATTATGTCAGCGCTGAAGAAGATCTTTCCTTACAAAAAAGAAGAGTAAAAAGGAAGGGGAGAGGATATATGATTGATGCAATGGTAGGCGGTTTATCCGGACTCGTAGCAGGATTTGTAGCTTTTCAATGGTCAAATGCGTTAATGATGATAATCGGTGGGGTCCTCCTTTATCTCGGAATTAAAAAAGATTTTGAACCGTTGCTTCTCGTTCCGATTGGTTTCGGGTGTATTATTGTGAATATCCCTCTTGCCGACCTTATGGAAAAAGAAGGTTTTTTGAGGATTATCTATGATATGGGCATTATCACTGAATTATTCCCACTGCTCATTTTTGTGGGAATAGGCGCTATGACGGATTTCAGGCCTGTATTGGAGAACCCTTATACGTTTCTTCTCGGCGCAGCGGGGCAATTTGGTATATTTCTGACGCTGCTCCTTGCCCTGATGTTGGATTTCCCTTATAAAGATGCAGTAACGATAGGCATTATCGGTGCATGTGACGGGCCGACGGTTATCTATGTCGCATCTCAGTATGCCCCGCATCTCCTGGGGGCTGTATCGGTTGCGGCATATTCATACATGTCTCTTGTTCCTGTTTTGCAGCCTCCTATTATGAGAATGCTTACATCGCAGAAAGAACGTGAAACCATTATGAAGACCCACAAAAAGACGGTTTCAGATACCACAGCGCTTCTTTTCCCTGTTGTTATAACGATTGTTGGCGGTCTCATCGCACCGAAGGGCTTACCGCTTCTTGCAACGATCATGCTTGGAAATTTCATGAAAGAATCAGGCGCAGTGAGCAGGCTCAC
>JAQTNJ010000125.1 GCA_028713955.1 Syntrophorhabdaceae bacterium | reverse complement strand
TACATGAGGTAGGCGCGAAGATGATCCTCGCAAATGCCTACCACCTCTATCTCCGCCCCGGCGACCAACTGATACGGGAGATGGGCGGCATACACAGGTTTTCCGGATGGGATGGGGCGGTGTTGACCGACAGCGGCGGATACCAGATATTCAGCCTTGGCGTCCTGAGGGAGATCAAGGATGATGGTGTGATCTTCCAGTCACACATAGACGGGTCGAGGCACTTCCTTACGCCGGAGAAGATGATCCAGGTACAGGAAAATATCGGCGCCGATATCTGCGTCTGCCTTGATGAGTGTGTTTCCTATCCGTCTTCTTACGGGTACACCGAGGCATCGGTGGAACTGACCTCCCGGTGGGCGCAAAAATGCAGGGACGCAAAGACAGATAACGGCAGTTCGCTATTCGGCATCATACAGGGCGGTTTTTACGAAGACCTGCGCATCAGGTCAGCACAGGAGCTGACAGAGATGGGTTTTGACGGATATGCGATCGGAGGATTGAGCGTAGGAGAGCCGAAAAGCTCGATGTGGGAGATGGTTGATATCGTAGCACCCTTGCTTCCCTCAGAGAAACCGAGGTACATGATGGGGGTAGGACTGCCGGAGGACATCCTTGAGGGTGTCAGGCGCGGCATAGACATGTTCGACTGCGTTATCCCCACGCGGTTTGCCAGGAACGGCAACCTCTTCACATGGGATGGCAGGATCAATATAAAGAATGCAAAGTTTACCGGGGACGAAAGACCTGTTGATGAGGAGTGCTCATGCTACATCTGCAGGACATTTTCCAGGGCTTATCTCCGGCACCTGCTTGTCTCGCATGAACTGACAAGCTATTATCTCAATACGCTCCATAACCTGTTTTTTTATATGGAGTTTATGCGAAGGATCAGGGAGGCAATTCAGCAAGGACAGTTCGAAGAGTTTTATAAAGCATTTAAAATAAGATATGAAGGAGGTGAGTTTCAGGATGAATACAGCGTATGCAATGGGTAGCCAGCCGGCTGCAGGACAGGGCGGGGCAAGTCAGTGGATGAGCTTTCTCCCGCTGATACTCCTGTTTGTTGTCTTCTATTTTCTGCTTATCAGACCCCAGCAGAAGAGGGCAAAACAGCAGAAGTCCTTTATTGAGAATCTGAAGAAGGGTGATAGGATTATAACATCGAGCGGGTTATATGGTACAATAACAGGGATAACCGACGATGCCATTACTATCGAGATTGCCGAGAAGGTACGAGTAAAGATAGCGAAAAACGGAGTTGCGTCACTTCAACAAACACAGTGAAAGGAGAAAGATGTGGGAAGGTATGAAAATATTGTGATAATCAGTCCTGATTGTACAAAAGAAGAGGAAGAGGATCTGCTCAAAAGGATACAGACAAACATAGAGAAGGTCGGCGCAACGGTCGTGAGGTTTGATGACTGGGCCCTGCGGAGGCTTGCCTATCCGATCAAAAAGAAGGACAAGGGCCACTATTACTTTTTCCTCCTCGACATGAATGAGGCAAGTGTAGCCACCCTCGGGAAATTTTACAAGACCGTCGATACGATTTTGCGGCACCTCTTTGTCAATGTTGACGATAAAGATGAGGGCCCAAAGAAACCGCCCGATCCGGTCGTTTTTGATGAGCTGGAAGGCGAGTTCTAATGAACAGGGTTTTCCTTACCGGCACGTTAAAGACGCATCCGGAGATAACCTACACGCCAAAGGGGGAAAAGATTGTTGCCTTTCCCCTCCTGATTGAGGAAGGGGATCTTCGTATTGACATTGTATACGTTGGGGAGCTCGACGGAGATGGTTTGAGTCAGCAGGTAGGAAAAGAGATCATGGTCTCGGGTATGCTGACTCAGATGAAGGTACAACCTCAGCACACAGTAAAAGTAAGGGCACATAAAATTTTTTGGATGGAGGATTAGATGCCAAGACCAACAAGGACACCAGGCAGAGGAGGCCACGATTCACAGAAAAAAAGGGTCTATATGAGAAAAAGGGTCTGCAGGTTCTGCCAGGATCAAAACCTGGCGATCGATTACAAAGACCCGAAACTTTTAAAATACTATATTACAGAGCGTGGCAAGATAATGCCGAGAAGGATGACAGGGACATGCGCAAAACACCAGAGGAAGCTGAAAGAACACATAAAGATGGCAAGGCATATAGCGTTCTTACCGTTTACGACACTTTCAAGATAAGGGGGGCTCTCGTATGAAGGTTATACTCACTGAAGACCTGAAAGGAACGGGCAAGAAGGGCGAGGTTGTCAATGTCAAGGACGGATACGGGAGGAACTTCCTCATCCCCGATGGCCGGGCAATCCCTGCAACCGAAGGGAACGTCAAACGGTTTGAACATATTATTAAGAGCTTTACAGGCAGGAAGGAAAGGGAAGTAAAGTCTGCCGAAGACCTGAAGGCAAAGCTCGATGAGATGTTGCTTACCTTGAAGAAGAAGGTTGGTCTTGACGGCAAACTTTTCGGCGCCGTTACGCACAAGGACATTGCCGATGCAATGAAAAGCAGGCTGGGCATAGAGATAGACAAGAAGATGATAAGGATTGACGAGCCCATTAAGATGTCAGGTGCTCACACCGTGACGATCCATCTCCGGCAGGATGTGAATGCCACCCTGAAGATCGAGGTAGAGAAGGAAGAATAATGTCAAGGGCGGCAAAGAGTACAAAAGAGATGCAGGGCCGCGTCCCCCCGCAGAACCTGGAGGCGGAACAGTCTCTTCTGGGCGGCCTTCTCGTGGATCCCGATTCGATGAACAAGGTTGTTGATGTCGTGAGCACCGCAGATTTTTATAAGGATGCCCACGGCAGGATTTTCGGGATCATGCTGGACCTCTATGAGAGGAATGAGCCGATAGACCTGATCACCATGAGCAGCCTGGCAAGAGACAGGAATATCCTCGAGGGTATCGGCGGTGTAACCTACCTGAATACGCTCGTTGACCTCATGCCAAGCGCGGCGAATATCGTGCAGTATGCGAAGATGGTGAAGGAGAAGTCCCTCCTGAGAAAGCTCATCAATACGGCAACGGAGATCATTGAAAAGGGTTTTCAGGTAGACTCGAACATCGATAGTTATGTTGACGAGGCCGAGAGGATGATCTTCCAGGTCTCGGAAGACAAGTTCAGACCATCATTCTACTCTGTCAAAGATTTTGTGATGGAGAATGTAAAGACCATCGAAAGACTCTATGAAAGAAAACAGTTTGTCACCGGCGTACCCACAGGTTTTACGGAGATCGACAAGATGACGAGCGGCTTGCAGTCCTCTGACCTGATCATCGTTGCCGGCAGACCGAGCATGGGAAAGACGGCTTTTAGCATGAATATCGCCCAGCATGTATCGATGTTAAAAGAGACCCCTGTACCTGTAGGGATCTTTTCTCTTGAGATGTCAAAGGAACAGCTCGTGACGAGACTTCTGAGCTCGGAATCAGAGATCGAACATTCGAAACTCAGGACAGGAACGCTCTCGGGGGCGGAATGGCCCAAGCTTGCCGACGCGGCCGGAAAGTTGCGGGATGCCGTGATGTACATTGATGATTCACCGGGGTTGAGCGTACTGGAGCTCCGGGCAAGGGCGAGAAGGTTAAAGAAAGAACATGGCCTGGGTCTGCTGATCGTTGATTACCTCCAGTTGATGAGGGGAAGATCCGGTACAGACAGGCGGGAACAGGAGATATCGGAGATATCACGGTCTATGAAGGCCCTTGCAAAAGAGCTGCAGATCCCTGTTATCGCCATTTCGCAGTTGAACCGTGCGCCGGAGCAGAGGGAAAAGGATAATAAACGGCCGAGGCTGGCTGACCTTCGTGAATCAGGCGCCATTGAACAGGATGCCGATGTTATCTTCTTCATATACAGAGACGTGGTCTACAACAAGGAGATACAGGAAGAAGACAAAAACATCGCCGAGGTCATTATCGGGAAACAGAGGAATGGCCCGACCGGTACCGTTGAGCTGGCTTTTCAGGATAAGTTTACTACCTTTAGAAATTTATACAGAGAATGAACGTCCCGAACCTCCTCTCTATCTTTCGTTTTTTTCTCACATTCTTTTTTATCGTAGCAGTGAATGCCGGACGATTACGCCTGGCGCTCTTTTTCTTTATCCTCCAGGGTGTCAGCGACCTCCTCGACGGATTCCTTGCCCGGGTTATGGGTAAGAAGACGCATCTCGGCGCATTCCTTGACCCCATTGCCGACAAGACGATGCTTGTCGCGTCGTTTATCCTGTTATATATTCACCAGATCGTACCTTTCTGGCTGACATCCCTTGTGCTCGTCAGGGATTTAACCATTGCCGTGGGATTTCTCGTCCTCTATAAACTATCCTATACGACACAACCTGCTCCGAGCATCTTCGGCAAGATCACAACAGCCTCCCAGATCGTAACGATCGTCTATGTCCTGTGGTCTGATGCGAGACCTTACGGCGACGTGTTTTTTTATATCACCGCCTTATCGACAGCGGTCTCCGGTCTCCACTATATATTTATCGGGTTCCGCATGATCTATAGAAGCCGGTTTCAGCAACCGGCGAACGGGAATTAATCATCGACCGAAACTTACGTTGACAGCAATGGGTTTTGGCAAGAAAGTGTTGACAATACACGTTCTTTTGATTACTATAAAGCAAAAAATAATGGGAGGTTGCCATGGCCGTTAAGGTTGCCATAAATGGATTCGGAAGGATCGGAAGACTTGTTCTCAGGGCCGGTTTCGGAGGCAAGGACGTGGAATTTGTCGCGGTGAACGATATTACGGACCCGAAAACGCTTGCTCATCTGTTAAAATATGATTCTGTACATGGAACTATGGACGCCGAGGTGAAGGCAAAAGAGAACGCGATCATGATAAACGGCAAAGAGGTGAAGGCCTTCGCCATAAAAGAGCCCGAGATGCTGCCATGGAAAGACCTCGGTGTCGATGTAGTGCTTGAAAGCACCGGCAAGTTTACCGACAGGGCAGGCGCCGAAAGACATCTCAAGGCAGGAGCAAAGAAGGTTGTCATTTCGGCTCCCGCGAAGAACCCTGATGTGACCTTTGTGCTCGGTGTCAATCAGGAGGTCTATGACAAGACGAAACATCACGTTATATCCATGGGCTCCTGTACGACGAATTGCCTCGCGCCGGTAACAAAGATACTTCAGAAGGAATACGGCATTGAGTATGGTTTTATGACCACTATTCATGCATTTACGAACGATCAGGTGGTTCTTGATGAACCGCATAAAGACCTCCGGCGGGCCCGTGCTGCTGCGCTCTCTATGATACCGACAACCACAGGCGCAGCAAAGGCCATATCTGAAGTTATCCCCGAGTTGAAGGGCAAGCTCGACGGTATGGCGATAAGGGTGCCTGTCCCCAATGTGTCGGTCGTTGATTTTGTGGCGATGCTGTCGGCAAAAGTAACGAAAGAAGATGTCAACGCGAAGTTTAAGACCTATGCGGCAGGACCGATGAAGGGAATACTCTTCTGCTCCGAGGAGCCTCTCGTTTCCAGGGACTTCAACGGCAACCCGTATTCCTCTATTGTTGATATGGAGTATACCAACGTGATCGGCGGTAATATGGTCAAGGTATTGTCCTGGTATGACAATGAATGGGGTTTTTCGAACAGGATGCTGGAGCTTCTCTCCTTTATCATGAAATAAGGTAAGAAGGAATCGGGAAAGGTAGCGGCACTATGAAGTCTATAGATCAGGTTGACGTCAGGGGAAAACGGGTACTGATCCGCGTTGATTTCAATGTTCCAACCGATGAAAGCGGGAATGTTACGGACGATACACGGATAAAGGCTCATTTCCCGACGATACGTTACTGTCTTGATAAAAATGCCAGGATAATCCTTATGTCCCATATGGGGAGACCCAAGGGCGTGAGAGTTGACAAGCTTTCTCTGAAGCCTGTAGCAGACAGACTTTCGAAGCTCCTGGCGAAAGAGATAGTGTTTGTCGATGATTGCATCGGTGAAAAGGTTGAGGCCACTGTTGCCGCCATGAAAGAGGGCGACATCGTACTCCTTGAGAACCTCAGATTCCATATCGGTGATGAAAAGAATGAAAGCGAATTTGCCCGTGCGCTTGCCCGGCTCTGTGATGTCTATATCGATGACGCCTTTGCGGTGTCTCACAGAAAGGCCGCTTCAAACGCTGCAATTACTGAATTTGTGAAGGTTTGCGCAGCGGGTTTTCTTTTAAAGAACGAGATAGACTACTTTCAGAAGGCCATGGGGAACCCGGAGAGGCCGCTTGTGGCTATCATCGGAGGGGCAAAGGTTTCAGACAAGATAGGCGTGATCGAGAACCTCATTGAGAAGGTGGACTGCCTTATCGTCGGCGGCGGGATGGCCTTTACATTCCTGAACGCGCTCGGCTATGAGGTCGGGAAATCTTTGTGTGAAAAGGAGATGCTCGATAAGGCAAGGAGCATCATGGACAAGGCGAAGTCAAAAGGTGTGCGGCTCTGTCTGCCTGTCGATTGCATCGTGGCGGAAAAGGCATCGGTAGATGCTGAGGCGAAGGTCTGTAAGGTTGAGGAGATCCCGAAAGACAGCATGGGTCTTGATATCGGGCCGGCGACCATAGCACTCTTTTCAGAGTCCTTAAAAGGCGCGAAGACAATTGTCTGGAATGGTCCCATGGGCATGTTTGAGATTGACAAGTTCAGCAAGGGCACATACGCCGTGGCATCGTCGGTAGCGGCATCGGGCGCGCTCTCGATTATCGGGGGCGGCGACACCGATTCGGCAGTACATCGTGCCGGAGTGAGTTCCAGGATATCCTACATCTCAACAGGGGGCGGTGCTTTCCTTGAGCTTCTGGAGGGGAAAACAATGCCGGCCGTTGAGGCCCTGGAAAAGTGTGGAGATAAATAATGAGAACATGGATGGTAGCCGGAAACTGGAAGATGAACAATACGATTCGTGAGGCAATAGACCTCGCGAAGGGTGTGAAGGACGGTACTGCGGGGATAAAAGGCGGTGAAGTAGTTCTGGCGCCGCCATACACGGCATTGCAGAGTGTTTCTGAAACGATAAAAGGCTCGCAGGTCCTTCTTGCGGCGCAGAATATCTATTCCGAGGATAAAGGCGCGTATACCGGTGAGGTGTCACCGGCCATGCTGAAAGACGTGGGCTGTACCTACGTTATCACCGGCCACTCGGAGAGAAGAAAATATTTCAACGAGACCGACGAAGGCGTCAACGCGAAGGCAAAAAAGAGCCTCCAGACAGGGTTAAAACCGATCATATGCGTGGGCGAAACAGAGATCGAGAGAGAGAAGGGGATTACGGAGTTCATCATCGGCATCCAGGTCAAAAAGGCCCTCTACGGAATTGACAAGCTCGACGATATCGTTATTGCATATGAACCCGTGTGGGCTATCGGCACCGGTAAAAACGCAACGCCGATAGAAGCGGAAGAGGTCCACAGGTTTATAAGGAATGTAGTGGGCGACATGTACGGTGATATATGTAAAAAGATAATGATCCTCTACGGCGGAAGTGTAACACCTGAGAATGTTGGAGAACTGATAAGCATGGAAAACGTTGATGGAGCCCTTGTCGGCGGAGCATCATTGAAAATCGACAGTTTTCTTGGTATAATAAAGAGCATCAGGGAGAAGAAACAATGATGACAGTTCTTTCAATGATCCATGTAGTCGTTGCCATAGCGCTTATCTTTATCGTTCTCCTACAGACAGGGAGGGGATCAGAGATTGGCGCCGCCTTCGGAGGCGGTTCAAGTCAGACGCTTTTTGGAAGTTCGGGTTCGTCAGGTTTTATGACAAAGCTGACCACGGCAGCGGTTGTCATCTTTATGGTAACAAGCCTTGGTCTGGCCTATATCTATAGTCACAGAGAAGCTGCATTGAAGATCACTCCTGCGCAGACAGAAGAGAATGTACCGGTTCAGGAGAAAAAATGAGTGCCGAAGTGGTGGAATTGGCAGACACACCATCTTGAGGGGGTGGCGGGGAGACCTATGCGGGTTCAAATCCCGCCTTCGGCACCAAATAACTACTTGCTATCGTTAGACCCATAACGATCATAAAACCCTTCTTTTTCATGACCACCTCTCTGTTTCTTCTTCTATAGAAACACTTTCGCACATTTCCTCGTAAACGGTCCCGCTAACGACTGAACTCCCAGTTCAGGTTGTCGATAGCATCCACGACCATTCCGGTCCCTGTCGCGATGAGCAGGATGTCCTGTGCAACGCGCACAAAGCGGTGCCGCGACGGGGGAGGCCCCAGCTGCGCAAGGATGCCTGGCGGAAGGTCGTAGAAGACAACATCCCTCGGCAGCGGCCGGCCGATCGCCCATTTTTTTGCCTGGCCGGGAGGCATACAGCCGTTCTGCTTTTTGGCAAGTCCCGGCGGACAGTGGCCTTTTCTTCCATACTGTTTGGCATAGTAGCCATTGATGTAAGCCCGCTGCTGTTCGGTGAAATAGCGCTTCCCCTCATTCCGTTCACGCGCTGCCTGAGGTTTTTGTTTCTCGCCCTTTCCACCGCCTGCCCAGGGCGGTTTATCCGCCAGGGCCGGGCCTGCTGCGAGGATACCGATTAGCATGAAAACAAATGCCAGGTGAGTTTGCGATGAGAACAATTTCATGATTTCCTCCCTTCTACAATTATACCACCTTTCTTCACCACCTGTAACGCCCGGGTCCGCCGGGGTGGAAATACCCTCTTCCCCTGTAGTAACTGTGGTATCGAGGGCCATAATAGCTATGATGCAAGGGTCTGTAGTAGCTGAATCCCTGGTATACATACACAGGAGAAGCATAGTAAGGAGATGGGTAGTACGGACCGTAAGCATCATAGGGAACAGCAGGCACTACTGCGCATCCTGCCAACAAGGTTAATGCAAGCATGATCATTGCTGCTTTCATCGGCGCCTCCTTCCCTGTAAAGGGCTCAACGTGATGATATTCGCACCATTCTTGATAGATTATTCAGCAACATCCATGCCAGAAACGGGTATTTCAAATAGAT